>NZ_AP017661.1 GCF_002355855.1 Sphingobium cloacae | reverse complement strand
CGTTTGGCGTCCAATCTTTCCACCGCCTCGCGCTGCCATTGCCGCACAAGGAAGGCTTTATGTTTCGGTAAAATCGCCGTCACACGCTCGAAACCTTCGGGAACCTCGCTATGCGCGTTCCAAATCCGGTTGACCGCCAGACAAACGGCATTGCGGGACACGCCTTCGCGCTTCGCCACGGCCGATTGGGCCTCGCCGTCCACCAGAACGGCGCGCGCCATGTCGAGCGGACGCGCCGCGATATTGAGCCGTCCAGCAGCTTGCTCAAAGGCCGACGCGCTCAAGCGTTTATCCATTGCACCTGCCGCGATTCTTCTCGCGGTATAGCTTCGGCTCATAGACGCCGAGGAAGATGTAGAGGGCGATATAGACCGCATAATAGGCGAGGAACTGCCAACCGGCATGAACATCCGGCGTGTTCCAATACCAGAGCATCCGGCAGAACTGCCAGAAGACGACAAGCGGGATGATGAAGCGCGCGACGGTCCAGATCAGGACTCCGAACGTCCAGACGGCCGCAATGACGTAATCCACGCGGTTGCCCTCCCATGCGGGTGGAGGATTGGGAAGCCGCATGACCGCAAAACGTGCGGGCAGCGGGGGAATTTTCGCCTTCATCGGAATACTCCGGTTTCGACCTTGGCGGGTTGCCCGGTCACAACCGATATAATGACAGCATCCCGAACCGTGTCAAGCCCCCGTAAAGTCTGAACGGCAATAATTTTAGCCGCTAAAATCGTCGTTCTGGTGTTCCCAAATATTTCCCAAGCCCGCAGCCGCGCACAACAGCGCCCATGCCGAATAGGGAATCTGATCGTCGCCGCCCGTCCAGCGCCGAATAACGCGGGTATTGCTCAAGCCTAGAAACTTGGACGCGCTGCCCCCTGTCATGTCCGCTGCTTTGAGGACCGCCCTTACCTCATCCGGCGTCGGCTGCTGCCACCCCTGATCGGCGGGCAATAGGCAATCTGGCCGAACATCAATCATGCGCGCGTCTGTTCCTTCGCTGGCGTTGCTCCTCATGGCGGCCGAATGAGGAATATGCCCGATAGGCAGGGAAGGGAAGGGGGGCACGCTGCCCCCCTGTGGCGCTAGTCGAGCGCGGCACCGATCGGCCCCGCTTCCGAATGTTGGGCGGCATAGGCAGATGCCCACGCATAGAGCTGGGCAAATTGATCCTCGCCGTATTTTTCGTGCATATGCCCCAGCATGAACAGGGTGGCTATAAGGCCCGCCGCGTCGGCCGAAACGTCGCCAGAGAAGCCGTTGCCGTCCCATTCCAGACGATATTGGGGCTGATCGCCGGGGGCCATGTAGAACCCGCCGTTCGATAGGGTGTAGAAATGCCAATATGCGCCCGTGTAGTCGGCGGATAGCTTGGACATATAGCCATAGGTGACGGCCTCGACCTCGATCATGCGCGCCAGCCCGAACAGCCGGGGCAGGCACATAATCCGGTCTTCTTCGCCAACCAGCACGGCGGCAATTCTCTCTCTGTTGCTCATCGGACTTCTCCGGTTTCGACCTTGGCACCATAGCCCGGCCATATCCGATATATTGGAAGTTTCCCGGTTGCTGTCAAGTTACGCTCGCCCGCCATGAAAATCTTTTAGCCGCTAAAATGGCCTCCATCGCAAGGCATATTTGGTCGCTGCCCCGCAGTTTTACAGAGTGCCGCTATCCGCGCCCCGAATGGACACGCATGTCAGCTCCCCAAATCGGAGCCTTACCCCCTTTTTGGTGTTCAAACAGTCTCAATTAAGCGTTGCGCGACTAGCGCAACTCCTCATCACCTTAGATAAATAAACTCAAGGGGAGGTTCAGAACCATTATGAGACTCACGGCTAGGCAACAACGCCATCACGGGCGCAAATGCCGTTCCATAGGCTGATTAGGGCCTCCGCTGTGGCCTTGCATGTCGTCGTCTCCCGTATGTAATCGGCCTTGCTCAACCGGGAGAGCATCCAAGCCTCATCTTCAAGCCGGTCCTGTAGGCGCTGGGCCTCGTCGTCGGGCACCGGGGCAGGGCGCTTGCGCCGGTCGAGCAATTCGAGAAGCATCCTCGGCAATTCCACCCGATAGGCATTGGAGGTCTGCTCTGATCGCGCCCCGTCCTCTGTGACGGTGTGGACGTAGCGCCGCAGGCGCGCCAGCAAGCCGATGCTGGTAAGGGCGTTCAAGGCCCTTGCGACGGTGGCCCTAGAGACGGTCGCCCATTCGGCTATCATTTCATAGCTGGGCACCACGTTGCCCCTGAAACGCTCCTCCATCCGCAACAGGGCTTGATACACCCGGATCGTGGAATTGGTGATGCTCATGCAATAGTGCTCGAACTGCGTTATCTCGCGCGGCTCGCGACGCAGCTCCGCGCGCAGGGCGCGGCCCTTTTCAAACGCCAGATTGATCGCACGCCAGCATCCCTTGCGCGTCTTGGTGTCTCGCGCCGCGAGGAAGCCCTTTTCTACGTCGCTCCCGGCTTCCTTGCTGCCGCCGCGCACGCGGGCCTTGGTGATGTGCTTCCCGCCCCGGCTACGGTCGCCATAGGCTCGGCCGAAAAGCTGCTGGGTCAGCTCCCCGATCGCCAGCGGCCCTTTTCTTCTGGTGTCACTCATCGTCGTCCCTCCTTTGCGAAGGGCCGGGAGACAGGCAAAAAAATCCCGTTGCGCGAATCAAGCGCCCTTGAACCGAAGTCCGAAAACCGCTAAGTGGGAAATTGTCTGTAGGTTCAGTGTTGGCGCACTGTCCCACTAAGCGGTTTTGAGGGTGCCCGGCTTCGAGCCGGGCATTTTCTTATCCACTCACGGCCAGAAACTCCTGTTGCAGAAACATATCGTCCCCGATCCGCTCTAGGATCGCGTTGATTGCAGCCTCGCGGGACGTGAATCCCTTGCTGGCTTTCACCCTCTCCACGATCTCGACGGCTTTAGGGGACAAGGCCAAACTCATGCGCTTAAAGCCCTGCTCGCTCTGTGCCTTGGCGCGTTTGCGCTGGGACAGCGTGGAGGGTTTGAGTTGCGTATGATTCGCCATAATGCCCCGGCTTAAAGGACATTAAAGGTTCTGGCAATTCAGTGCTGAAAAAATATGCTGGCGACTGAAAGACATATATAGGGGTGACTACACGAAAGTGACGTATCTGCACGCCAAGGGTGAACAGATAGCGAACTTCATGCGGCGAGCAGGGAACTGACGGCACGAAGCGGCCGCAGGGCATCCGGATCTGGCCGCTCATCGACATTCCAGCTATAGTCGCCAGTCAGCGAGATATGCTCCCAGCCCAATGGCGCGACGTGGCGCGCGATCTCGTGGGGCGTGCCGATGTCAGCCAAAGCCATTTCGAGATAGCGCGTGTTCCACAGGATGATGGCGGCGACGAGCAGGTTGAGGCCGGATGCGCGATAGGTCTGGTTCTCGAACCGCCGATCGCGCAGTTCGCCGAGCTGGTTGAAGAAGAGCGCGCGGGCGAGCGCATTGCGGGCTTCGCCCTTGTTGAGGCCCGCCTGGGTGCGCCGCCGCAGGTCGATGTCGCGCAGCCAGTCGAGCATGAAGATCGAGCGTTCGAGGCGGCCAAGCTCGCGCAGTGCGAGGGCCAGTCCGTTCTGTCGCGGATAGGCCCAGTCGGCCCGAAGCTGCGATTTTGGCCATGTTGAAGAACAAAGATTGAACATGGCGATCTACCAGGCTCGCTCTTGTCCTCCAATCTCGTAAACATCGGTCTCGATCGAGCACCTGTAGCTCTCTGCGATGTTGAACATCTCTGTCTGGAGAGATGCGATCTCATCATCGAGGCTGACGCCATCGGCACCCTGATCATAGGCGACGGTCAGCGTGTAATCGCAGTTCCCGGTCTTTTGCATCTGGTAATCCCGCTCCAGCATCGCCTCAATGCGCTCGCGAGCGGGCTTTCTGCCACGACCATGCTTGTTGAAGTTCTCGATGGTCAGATGCAGGGCGATGGTGACAGAAGGCGGCTTTTCCGGCAGCCCGATCCTTGAAGGAATGACGTCAAGCGCCCGATAGACGGTCATTCTTGAGATCTTGAGGTCGCGCGCGACGCTGGCCTTGCTCGCGCCGGCGGTGATCCGGCGTCGGATTTCATCGTCATCGATGTTTTTCTTCCGGCCTTTGTAGACGCCTTCGGCGCGCGCCGCCTCGATCCCGGCGCGCTGCCGGTCCTTGATGAACGTCAGTTCCATGTCCGCGACCATGCCCAGAATGGTGATCACCATCCGCCCCATGCTTCCGGCCGTCGTCACCTCCGGCTCAAGCACCCGCAATGAGGCTCCCTTCTGGTCGAGTTCATGAACCAGATTGAGAACATCGCGTGTGGAGCGACCGAGCCGATCGAGACGCAGGACGACGAGTTCGTCATCGGCGCGCAGGAACTGCATGATCGTCTCAAGCTCCGTGCGTCCAGTGCGCGATGCGCCCGAGCCTGTTTCGGAGCGGAGGATTTCACAGCCCGCTGCCTTCAACCGGGCAACCTGGATGTCGAGATCCTGGTCGATGGTGCTGACGCGGGCGTAGCCGACGCGGGTCATGGGCAAATCCGTCACATTAGGGTGGCTTTGCCCTCGTACAGTAACATTGGTGACGGAACCACCCTTTTGTGACATGTCGTATATGTCACTTCCGATCGTCACGTTCGGGTGCACCCAAATGGTGCGAGCGGAAAGGCCCCGGTCAGGCAGCAAGCCGCCCAAAATCGATCCGGCTATTCAGATCGAGGTCGAAGCGGCCATAAGGATTGACGTGGCTGTAAATCAGCGGTGTGAGGCCGCGATAATCATCCGGCGTCATCCGGCCCGTCCATTTCGGTTCCACCAGCACGCTCTGAAGCATTCGGGTGTTCACATAGACAAGCGACGCTTGCAGCAAATGTAGCGCCAGGACCGAGAGCTGCTGCTCATCGATGCGGTTAGTGGCGATCTCGCCGCCCTTGCCGAAGAAAACGAACCCATTGGCACTGTTCCAGTTTTCAACGACATTCAGGCCTTCATGAATTTCGCGGCGGAAGGACTCCTCGCGCAGATACCGGCACAGGAAGATCGTCTTGACCGCGCGGCCCAGCTCACTCAACGCCTTGTAGGTCGGGTGCATCACCTCGGAGCGGCTAAACCGGCGCAGGATCGCCTCCGGGTCGGCGGTTTTTGTCTGCATCGCGGCTGCATATTTGACCATCTCGTCATATTGCTGCTCGATCTCATCCCAGTTGATCGGACTGGAGAGGATCGGCTGCAAGTGGGGAAGCCGCGTTCGCATGCCGACATCGGGAAGAGCCAGCTTCTGGCGAGCGATCGCTTTCAGGCGGGGTGCAAGCTCAAATCCGAGAAGCCGGCAAAATGCAAAGCCAACCGCGCTTTGGCCATGACTATCAACATATTGTCGCTGGATTTCCATGTCGGTGCAATGGCGCAGCACGCCCTCGATCATGGAGGCGACCTCGGAGGAAGAGCAGCGCTTGAGCTGGGAATAGACGCATGTCGCGCGTCGTTCGACATGCCAGTAGATCATGACGCCCCGTCCACCATAACGCGCATGCCATTCCGTCATCAGGTTGCGATCCCAGGCTCCGAACTTTGTGGAATCTGACGCACAGGCCGTGCCGGCGTCCCCCCAGACTGCAGCATTGCGGATTGCCAGGGTCGCATTCGCAACCCTGGCACACGCCTCCTTGAGCGCCGCGGCATGAACGAAGCGGCGATGGACATGCAGCAGCTCTTCATAGCTGACATCGGGGGTGGCGCCGGCGATCCGCTTGAGCCCGGCATTCGTTCCCAGGCCGTAGAGGCATAGCAGGAGACGTTGATCCAGCGCGGTTTTCGGCAGTGCAACACGCGAGGCCGATGTTTCGAACGCTTCGAGAAGTCCCGTATCAAGGGCAGCCTCCTTCAGTACGTCGAGCAGCCCGGTCATCGGCCAGCGTTGGCCGATCTCGGTCTTGATCGAGGCGAGACCCCTGGGTTCGGGCAAGGGTTTGAACGGGGTGAGAGATATACGGTTCTCGCCGCGCCACAGCAGCCGAACCTTGTCGTTCCGGGGAATATTGGCATTGAGGAGCAACAGTTCCTGAGCAAGCTCTTCCCGGATGGCGCTTGAAAATGCACGCGCATCCGCCGTCAGGTTCAATCCTGTGTAATATGCTTCTCGCCGCGCATCGAAGTCCTTGGGAAGATCGTCATCGGGATTGCGGTATCGGTCCGCCCCGACAACCCAGATTTCCTTAGAACGGATGCGATCGCGCAGTTGCGCGAGGACACAAAGCTCATAACTGATCCGGTTTACGCGCCCCTCTTCATCAATGACGGAACTGCGCCATCTCGCCGGAATGACCTCGTCGACCGGCACTGCGTGCGGCGGCACGTAGCGGCATCCATCATCCACTTTGCTTCTGATCCAGTCCAGGGCCGCCAGCACCGGACGCCACACGGCGTTGTTCGACCGGAACTCCAGTGCCGAAAGCAGGCTTGGCAGCATACGGCGATAATGATTGGCCCATGACCTCCGCATCACCTTGTAGATCCGCCGATCCAAGGCGCCCTTTGCCTGGCTTTCCTTGATGATCGCCGCCAGTTTGTCCTTGCCGGCGATTGGGAAAATGACATCGCAGATGCGCCCGGATGGATCGTCGATCGAAGCGCTGGCAATCTCGACCAGGAGTCGCTCCTTGCCATAGACCCGCTCGATGTCTTTCGCGATATCGCCCACCACCTTGCGTTTCGAGCGCGATCCGATCTTATGGACCGTCTCGATCAGCAGGTCGACCATCGCATCCGTAAGCTGAGCTTCCCGCGCCATCAGATAAACGGCATAGAGCCCGAGCTGGCGCGCCGGTACATGCCGGCGCATCTCCGAGGCTTTCTCGCCGGCAACCCGGCGAACGATCTGATCGACCCATGCCTTGCCCGTGACCGATAGGAAATCTCGGGGAAGAGCAAGCCGTTGGATAAAGGCGAGTTTGGCGGTCACGCCAAGAATGTTTTCGAGCGTCGCCTGACCTGCATCCCCCTTCATCGTGTTGAAGCCGGTCGGGCCATCGGGATCGGCGAGCGAGGCTTCCAGCAAGGCGACCGCATCCGGCGCAAGCCGATCGCGGACTCGGGCCAACAGGGCCTCCAGATAGAGGTGTCGTTGCGAACGGACGAGGCGTTCCAGCTCCTTGCGCGACGGCCCATAGATACGGCGGTCGCGGCACCACAGGAAAACATGCTCGAGCATGGCATTGATCGGCTGCCCGCCCGCACAAAGATCGTCGGAAATCCACCTCGACAACGCCCTGCGATCCGTCTGCGTCATACGGCGGAACCCGAGATGCCGCAAAATCTCCGCGCAATGCCGGCGGGCGGTGCGCCCGGAAAAATCATAGTGGTTCACGGATTTGGCATCGAGACCAAGTTGCTCCGCCAGATACAAGACACCGTCGGAGGGTATCGACGCATGATCCGGCACAAAGAAGCCATGCCCGGCGAAAAATCTAAGCTGAACCGCCAATCCCAGTCGTGCCGTCTCCGCTTTGCCGGTCACGAACGCGATGTCCGAAAAACTCAGGCTCCAGGAGCCGATCAGATCCCCACTCGAAACGCCAAGGCTCATAACGCCGCTCCCTTATCGGAGCGGAACGTCGTTCCTCGCATGGGCGATCGTCAACAACAACCAGCCCGTTCCCGACGTGTTCTCCAAGATGACCAAAATCGCAGCTTCGGGCCGACTGGGCCAATCTACAATCTGCTGATCGCGAACGCCTGGGAGCGGATCGGCGAGCCGGTCATTCACCGGATCGCCAAAACCGCGCTCAAGGGCACGCACCAAGGCAATGAGCGCATAGAAAGCTCGCTGCTGCGCCTGATGGGCACCATCGCGATCGTCACGATCCGCAAGGGCGGCAAGAGCTACAAACGCCGCGTCCAGCTTCTCGGCCCCAGCGACGAAAGCCTCGAAAAAGACGGCTTCCTGCATTACCGCATCCCCGAAGAACTGATTGAGATTTTGCGTAACAGCGAGGTCTATGCCCGCCTCAAGACGCAAGTGATGTATTGTTTCGAGTCGAAATACGCGCTGTGCCTCTATGAAATGATCGAACGCCGCATCGGCCTCGAATACAAGCAAAGCGAAGAGTTCACCATCGCGGAGCTGCGCGGCCTGCTCAACGTGCCGGAAGGCAAATTGGAACGCTTCGCCGATTTCAACAAATACTGCCTCAAGGTCGCGCAGGACGAAATCAATAAGCTCTGTCCCTTCTGGGTCGAGTTCACGCCGATCAAGAAGGGCCGCAAGGTCGAGCGGGTTTCGATGATGTGGCTCCCGAAAACCATGAGCGGCCGTCGCGACGCGCAAAACCTGATCGACCAGCATAGCATCGTGCGGCGGGCGAAGCTGCGCGGCGACATACCCGAAATGCCGGTGCTGGTGGATTTCAGCGCGCCGGCCGCCGAACGGTGAGGAGCTACCCCAAAACTCACCTTTCGCGCGCAACAGGAGGCAGGCACATGATTGGGTCGAGAGAGCGGGCCGGCGTGAGCGGAAGCCGGTCCTACCGTGCCGGAGTGGCCGTCGCGATCGTGACATCATTCCTGACGATGTGGACCACCATCGTCCGCGACGATGGCTTGGGTGGTGCGAGTATCGGCTTTTTCCTGCTCATCATGGCGGCCGTTGTAGGTGGCTTCGCCGCGTGGTTTCGGCCCGCTGGCATGGCGCGGACCATGCTGGGCGTGGCGATCATGCAAGTCTTGCTCGGTTCCGCCGTTGCGACCGATGGCGCGGTCGCAAGCACGCCGGACGGCGCGTTCAAGGCTTTGGTGTTCAGCGGCGTGTTCGCGGCGCTGTGGCTGATTTCAGCGGCCTTCTTTCGTGCGGCTGCGAGGAAGGGCGCTAGGATAATAGCGAGCTGACTATGACGGACGATCCGGTTTCCGCGCTCGGCGCAAATCGGCGCACCGATCGCGCTTCCCGGTTCATCCGGGCCACGCCTAAGCGCGTCTATCAGGCCCTCACCGATCCGGGCCAGTTCGCCCACTGGATCGCGCCCGAAGGCGCGCGCGCGACCATCGACAGGTTCGAGCCTGAGCCAGATGGCGCGCTGCAAATCACGCTCACCTTCGATCCGCGATCCGGCAGCGCCAAGACGACAGCGAATACCGACGTTGTGAAAGGCCGGTTTCTGACGCTGGATCGGGGCCGGTGCGTCAAGCAGGCGTTCGAGTTCGAGTCGACCGATCCTGCTTTCGCCGGCACGATGACGATGACGTGGAGGCTGGCGCTGGCGCTAGGCGGCACCACTGTTGAAGTGACAGCCGAGGACGTGCCCCCCGGCATTTCGGCGGCCGACCATCACGCCGGCATGGCATCGTCGCTGGCGAATCTTGCCGCCCTGTTCGAGCAGGACGACGCCGCTTAGGCCGCCTAGCCCTCGCCGGCGTCGAGCGCGCGGCTGACGGTGAACTGAATCCACGCGCTGCGACTGATCCCGCGCCGCTTGGCGGCCGCATCGACCTTCGCCAGCAAGGCGCGATCGAAACGGAGCATAACGGGCGACTTGCGCGGCTCGGCCCCCTGCCCCGCCTCGCCGGCGTCGGCCGCGATCGGCGCGGCCTCCGGCTTGGCCGCCCCGGCAATGAAGGCATCGGCCGCCGCCTCATCCATCGGGGCTTGGGCTTGCTGTTCGGTTTACGAGCGATAGCCATCGCAATTCACTCCGCTATCATTATGCTATACAAATACCGCGCTGACCAATGCGGCCAGCTCGTCGATCGCCTTGGCGTCACGCGGAGATTGCTCCACTACCGACCTGCCTTCGGCCGCCGCGTTCGGGAACGCCTTGCGCCGCACGATCGACGTGGGCAGCACCTCGATCCCTTCGATATCGCCGATCATGTCCAAGGCGGCCTCATTGTCGGCCCCTTGCGCGTCCGCGCCGTTCAGCACGGCGACGGCGCGCAAGCCCTCGTTGATCTCGCGCGCCTCGGCCACCAGCGCCGCAACCTGGTCAAGCGCCCACACGTCGAAGCTGCGCGGCTGCACCGGCACCAGCAACATGTCAGCGACGGTGAGCGCGGCGCGCAGCGAGCCGGTATCACGGCCGCCCACGTCAATGATAATATCGTCATATTTGGCCGCGAGCTGGCGGACCTGGCTGCGAAGCGCCGCGCCGGTGAGCGCAACGGCGGTATAGCCAGCTTGCCCAAGCCGATCGGCGCGCAACTCGGTGAAGGTGAGGGCGGTCCCCTGCTCGTCGCCGTCCACCAGCAAGAGGTCGCGGCCCGCAAGCGCGCGCGCCACCGCGAGGTTGACGGCAAGGGTCGTCTTGCCGACACCGCCCTTGGTGTTTCCGACTGCCAATATCATTCTGCTCTCGCTCCGCTGGCAATATGGTTGCGCTTTAGCAGCATTTGTAATGCTAGGCGATATACATTTGATCGGGGCGCTTATTCCCCCTCGCCTTCCTCATCCTCGTCGTCGTCCAGCGGCTCATGGCTCATCTGGCCGTGATCCTCGATCGGGCAAAGCGGCGCTCCGGCCAGCTCCAACCATTTGCGCGCGGTCCTGACCGTATAGCCGCACTCCGCACACTCGCATTTGAGCATCCGGGTTTTCTGCTTCCTGGGCGCGGTCGACTCCCCGTCCGTGTCGAGACGGGCATGGGGGAGGGGGCCAGCGGCATCAAGGATCGGCGCGACGGCGGCAAGGAACGCCTCGCCGGGGGTGGTGGCGCGCATCGGCCCGACAAGGCCCAGCCCCAGCGCGACCCGTTTAAACGCCTTCCCATGCCCTGCCGGGATGCCGACGGCGGCATGGACCAGCTCATGCGCGAGAATGGCCGCGATCTGCGCCGGCATCGCGTCGGGCGCGTGCGCCAGGTCCGGACGGATGAAGATTTCAAAATGCCCGTCCGCACTCAAGCGGTTGTCCCAGCACTCGCCGATCGCCTTGCCCTTCGCGCCTCTGCTGGTGAAGCCGATCGCGACCCGCACGCGCGAGGGCAGGGGGCTTTCCAGCGCCTCGAACAGCGGAGCCATGCCCGCCGCCACCCGGTTGAGCCAGCTTTCGCGATTGTCCTGCGTCATGCCTTCTACTCCCTTCAAATCGCCCTTCGGGGCGATGGCCTCTCGCCATCGCCCCGAGTTCGCGCGGAGCAGCCGGCGAGAGAGGGGGGCAGCGGGATTCGATGGGGGTGGTGCGGGCACCGGGCGCGAAGCGGACGGAACACGGTCCCGTCTAATCCCGTTGCGGGGGAGAGGCGGCCGGGACCGCCTTTCTCCCTCGAACGAACATCGACGCCGGCGCACGCCGGCATCGCAGGGCAGGGGCCTTGCCCCGGCCCTCACGCGAGGATCGTCACGCTTATGCGCCAAGACCGCTTGCGGGCTTGGTCGGAGCCTTCAGGCGGAGATAGAGCCGTGCCCGAAGGGACGCGCCCATATGTCTTTCTAGTGTCGAAATGACAGCATATCGGTAGCGTTGTGATATACAGATGATAGATATAAGAGCGTCACGATCGGCCAAGCCGGTTCGCGTCTCTCCCACATGCGTCACTGAAAGGGGGCGTTTGCGGGAGGGGGCGGAATCCTACGCCAAGCTCGCCCAGATAGCCGGCGCGAGATCTTACTTGTTGCTGCCTTCTACGGTCGCGCCAGAAAGGCGACGGCTCAGTTCTATCCGGCGATGGCTACGCATTTTGAAGGTGTCTGGCCCAACGCGCCGATACTCAATGAAGCCGAGAGAACGCCAAAATCGCTCTGCCGCTTCATTCGCTTCCAGCACGGCCAACCGAATCTCTGTGGCACCTCTCGCAGCGGCCCAGCTTTCGACCGTCGAGTAAATTGAGCGTCCGACGCCACGACCACGCTGTGCGGCATCTACGATCATGAAGCCGAGATACCATGTGCCATCACGCGGATAATCGCGGAGGATGGCCGCGATTGCATATAGGCCGCCAGGCCCCTTCCATCCCAGGACAGCTTGATTGTGGGCGCTCTTTTCGGGCGGCACATCGGAGAAAAGCTCGCGAGCATCGTCCAGCGTGGGCGCGGCCCCGTCCTGCAACAGGAAATAGTCGCTGCAACGGTTGTACAGGTCTGCAACGTCTGCGGCGTCCGCTTGGGTAAGTTTGATCGGGGCTCCCGTCATCATCATCGCGTTTTGGCAGCAAGCACGCGCTGACCGTAATCCCGGAGTTCCCCGTTGGGACCGACATAGCGGTAGAGAGTGACGCGCTCGATCCCGAGTTCCTTGCAGAGGTCGGAAACGGACGTGTCGCGTTGGGCCATAGCAGCCTGAGCGGCTCTGTTGCAAAAATCGTGAAGCTTGAGCATGCTTGGCGGAGATTGGACGGACGGAACGATGACGGATTTCAAGTGGCGCCATTTCCAGGGTGATGTGATCCTGTGGGCGGTGCGCTGGTATTGTCGCTATCCGATCAGCTATCGCGACCTTGAGGAAATGCTGGCGGAACGCGGCATTTCGGTCGACCATACGACGATCTATCGCTGGGTCCAGTGCTACGCCCCGGAGATGGAGAAGCGGCTGCGCTGGTTCTGGCGGCGTGGCTTTGATCCGAGCTGGCGCCTGGATGAAACCTACGTCAAGGTGCGGGGCAAGTGGACCTACCTGTACCGGGCAGTCGACAAGCGGGGCGACACGATCGATTTCTACCTGTCGCCGACCCGCAGCGCCAAGGCAGCGAAGCGGTTCCTGGGCAAGGCCCTGCGAGGCCTGAAGCACTGGGAAAAGCCTGCCACGCTCAATACCGACAAAGCGCCGAGCTATGGTGCAGCGATCACCGAATTGAAGCGCGAAGGAAAGCTGGACCGGGAGACGGCCCACCGGCAGGTGAAGTATCTCAATAACGTGATCGAGGCCGATCACGGAAAGCTCAAGATACTGATCAAGCCGGTGCGCGGTTTCAAATCGATCCCCACGGCCTATGCCACGATCAAGGGATTCGAAGTCATGCGAGCCCTGCGCAAAGGACAGGCTCGCCCCTGGTGCCTGCAGCCCGGCATCAGGGGCGAGGTGCGCCTTGTGGAGAGAGCTTTTGGCATTGGGCCCTCGGCGCTGACGGAGGCCATGGGCATGCTCAACCACCATTTCGCAGCAGCCGCCTGATCGGCGCAGAGCGACAGCCTACCTCTGACTGCCGCCAATCTTTGCAACAGAGCCGCGAGAAGCACTGGCCGTATGGCGTGGGGTGTGACGATGGCGAACGGCACCCCGGTGCTCGGCAATGTCGAATTGAAAGGCCGGGCTCTGGTTCTCGCCGTCACCTCGGCCGAGCGGGCGAAACGCGGTACCGCGCTCATCACCGATGCGCTCGCCGGGTTGGTCGGCTCGCCGCTGACCACGATCGAGACGATCGAACAGGCCATGGCCGCGCGGGCCGAGGGACTGACAACATCCGAACCGGCACCGGCCATTGCGCCAGAGGTGGCAACCCCGCTCGTTCATGCCATGCTCGACCGCCAGTACCGCGCGACGCTCGATGAACCCGTTGGAATGCTTGGGGACATCAGCCCACGTGCGGCCGTTCGAACGGCCGCAGGCCGTTATCGAGTAGCTGGGTGGCTCAAGCATCTCGAAAACCGTAGCAGCGCTCACCCCGAACCGAACGACCCGATGGCAACCTACGATTTCACCTGGATGTGGCGCGAACTCGGCATCGAAGACCTGCGGAAATAGTCCCCTTCCACTGACGCTGACGCCTACCGTGAATCTGTGTCCGATTAATGCATAAGGGCCATCCTGCACACCGTCGTCCATGAGCCCGTGTCCCAAGCGACGCTCGCCACGGTGCGCGACAAGCTCACCCGCGATCCCGCCGGCTTCGCCGCACTGCTGGCGGACATGCAGGCCAGCACCGGCGCGCATGGCCTGATCGCGCGCGCCGCCAACCGCCAGCTCGGCAAGTCCGATCGCGAGGCCGCCGGCGTGCTGTCGTCGGCGCAGCGTCACACTCACTTTCTCGACAGCCCACGCCTGGTCGAAAGCACGTCGGCGTCCGATTTCCGGTTCGCGGACCTGAAGGAGCGGCCCGGCACCGTGTTCCTGTGCCTGCCGCCCGACCGGCTCTATACCTATGCGCGCTGGCTGCGGCTGCTGGTCGCGCAAGCCGTCACTGACATGGCGCGCTCCCCTGCCCGCCCGGAACGCCCCGTGCTGTTCCTGCTCGATGAGTTCGCCGCCCTCGGCCGACTGGAGCCGGTGGAGCGCGCGATGGGGCTGATGGCCGGCTATGGCCTCCAGCTCTGGCCGATCCTCCAGGACATGCACCAGCTCCGCGCTCTCTATGGCGAGCGCGCCGGCACCTTCCTGTCCAATGCCGGCGTGATCCAGACGTTCGGGGTCAATGACCACGCTACCGCTGACATGCTCTCCCGCACGATCGGCGACACGACGCTGGAATATGCGACCCTCAGCACGTCGCGCGCACTGGCTGGGGTGACAATCGCGCCGGCCCCTCGGAAAGCGTCAGCACGCATGTCACGGCGCGGCGGCTCGTCACGCCCGACGAAATCATGCGGATGCCGGCCGACACCCTCCTGCTGCTGCGCCAGGGCGAACGCCCGCTCTGGGCCAGCAAGGTCCGCTACTATGACCAGCGCGAGTTCGCCGGTCTGTTCGATCCGGCATGATCGGACTGACCCGTTCCCGGGAGATCGAACGGTGAGCTTTGAAGTAGCGCCTTACCGCCCTCTCCGCTGGCGAAACGCTGAAAGGCACACACCGCCGGTTTCGCTTGGCTTCTCTCGGAAGCCCTGCGGCCGATAGGCCGCTCTGGTGACGGCGTTAGCCGGCACGGATTGAAGGCGCATTGGCCGATAGGCCAATTCCGCATTGCCCCTTTCGGTTGCGTCGGGATGAGCTTCGCCGGTTAAGAGATTCTGTTAAATAGGAATCGTTAAACAAGTTAAGCCGCTCAAAAAGCGTAATCTTGCTTTGTTTATCAACTGCTTGCCGGACCGCCCGGTGGGTGAAACCCCGTGATTCGGTGTGTGATACCCCGATAGTGTGGTGGGTGATACCCCGACGCCAAGGTGGGTGAAACCCCGAGACTCTGGAGACGGAAAGGTGCTTCCTGCGCCAGTTATCCACAGCCTGCCTGCCGCTCCACCATCGACCGGACCATGTCAGGGTTCAGGCGGCATCGCTGGCCGGTGGGTGAAACCCCGATAGCTAGGCCTGCGGTGGGTGATACCCCGATAGTCAGCGTCGGCCGGCAAGCCGGTCCATATGCGCATCGACTTCCTCGGCCCGCTTGCGCTCGGCGTCGAAACGGGCGCGCCGCTCCTCCTCGGCGCGCATCCTCTCGGCGAGTGCCAGTGCCTCGGCCTCGCCACGGAGCCTGAACAGCACGGCAGGGCTTTTGTCCGTCGTCTCGGTCAGCTCCATCGCATAGTCGGGGAGCTGGTCGGCCTCGATCACCCGCCGGAGCATCCGGTTGAACTCCTTGGGCTGGGCATCGCTGCCGGTCTTGTCCCGGAGCACCTCTACCCGGCACGTCCACCCACCGCGTTGCGTACCGGCGTGCTTGCGCGCGATGCGGTAGAGCGCCCGCTCCAGCCCTCCGGAAAGCAGGAAATAGTCGGGGTGCATGGTGAGCAGCGACTTCTCGTTGACGATGCCCTCATAGACCCAATCCGAGAGGGTCAGCGTCATGCCGCGCGGCTGCTCCGTCTCGGCGTCGGTGTCGAAGGTCCAGCTGTCGAGCCAGTTGAAGCCGGCCTTCTGCCGGCGCTTCGTCGCGCGGATCGAAGTCGTGATCGAAGTCGTCTGTAACCGGAGAAGCGCGGCTTGCAGCTCCTGGTAGTCCCTGCCCCTGTGCTCCGCTTGATCGCCCGCAGCAGGTCGTAGGGCGTGGTTGTCAGCGTGCGGGGCAGATCGTTCAGCCCCTGCTGCTTCATGCGATTGAGCGTGGACGCGGCCCATATCAGGATATCGGCATCCCAGATCGTGGCCATGCCGTAATCGGGAATGGCTTGGACGCGCACCCAGGCATCGCCGTCCGGGCTGCGATACTCGATCGGCTTCAGCCGCTTGCGCTTCTGGAGCGAGAAGAACGGGCGCTCCATGACCTCCCGCTGATCCTTGAGCGGAAGATCGCCGAGCGCCGGAATGAACAGGTCGAACTCGGGATTGGGATCACGCCGCTTGCTCACGGCGCGAACCTGGTGTGTCCCCGCTGGACCAGATACTGGCGCAGCAACCGCTCGGTGATGACGGTAAGGGGCTCCCCACCCTCCTCGACGCTGAGCTGGCGCAGCGTGCGGTGCATGTCTTCGGGAATGTGGATCAGCACCGGCTTCTTGCCGGGATGGCTGCTGCGCCGCGCAGGTGCTGCCGGGGCCGGCGTGTCGGCCGCACGCCGCGACCGGCGCGGGGCGGCAGGCTGCGGCGCGGGAGTTGTGTCGGCAACCGGTGCCGGTGCATCGGGCTCGTCATCGAAAATGCCGGCGAGCGCGGAAGTTTTCTTCGCCATCATCCAACCTCGCTTACTTGCTTAGTCGTAAAGCCGCTTAGTCGCTTAGCCTCGTCATAGGCGGCACGCAACTCGGCTGCTGCCTTGCTGTCCGGGTCCGTCTCGGCCGCTGTTCTGCCGAGTGGCGTCGCCTTGTAGAAATCCTTGCGGAAGTGGAGGCGGCTGTCGAACATCGTCACGCCCTTCGCCGCGAAGCCGGCATGGGCCTCCTGGCCCTCCCCGCCCTGATGCGGAACCTGCGTCAGTATGACGGCGAACGGCGTGCCTGCCTGCTGCACCTGCTTGACGGTCTGCAACACCGAATGGACGTCCAGCCCTCGCGGCGCGACAGGGATGATGACGAAATCCGCCTGCTCGGCTGCGAGCATAGCAATGTCCTTGGAGTTCGCCGGCGTGTCGATGATGATGAGGTCGATCTTGCCGCTGCTGCGCCCGCGCGAGACGTGGAGCGGCAGGCCGGCGACGCTGCTGTCCTTCACCATCACGTCGTCGTCGTCGCGGCGTTCGGACCAGTAGAGCGCCGATCCCTGGCGATCGTCGGCATCGAGGATGACGACGGATGCCCCCTCCCGCGCCGCCTCGACGGCAAATCCGGTTGTAAGGGTGGTTTTGGATTGCCCGCCCTTTTGCGCGATGACGGCCCATACTTGCATAGCTGCTGCTCCTACTAAGCGGCTAAGCTACTTATGGAGCTTAGCCGCTTAGTCGTAAAGGGTCTTAGTCGCTTAGCCGAGTTCGTCCTCACTTCCGTTGCTGATCGGATCGTGGCGCATCGGGCCGTGCCTCTCAACCGGGCACAAGGGTGCGCCCGCTGTCTCCAGCCATTTGCGCGCGGTCCTGACAGTATAGCCGCACGTCGCGCACTCGCATTTCAGCATCCGCGCCGCCTGCTTCCTCGGCCGGGTGGTCGCGCTGCCCGTATCAAGCCGGGCATGGGGGAGGGGACCGACCGCAGCGAGGATCGGTGCAATGGCGGAAAGGAAGGCGTCCCCGGGGGTGGTGGCGCGCATCGGCCCGACCAGCCCCAGCCCGATTGCGATCCGTTTAAACGCTCTCCCGTGTCCGGCCGCGATCCCGACCGCCGCGTGGACCAGCTCGTGCGCGAGGATCGCGGCGATCTGCGCCGGCATCGCATCAGGGGCGTGGGCGAGGTCGGGCCGGATGAATATCTCGAAATGCCCGTCGCCGCTGCGCCGGTTGTCCCAGCACTCGCCGATCGCCTTGCCCTTGGCTCCCCTGCTGGTGAAGCCGATCGCCACCCGCACGCGAGAGGGAAGGGGGGCGTCCAGCGCCTTGAATAGCGGCCCCATGCCGATCGCCACCCGGTTCAGCCAGCTTTCGCGATTATCCTGCTCCATGTCCTGCTCCCTTCAAATCGCCCTCGGGGCGATGGCCAAGGCCATCGGCTCTGCCTCGTGGCGAACAGCGGGGGGGTGAGGGGGCAGCGGGAATCTGCCGGGGTGGTGCGGGCGCAGGCGTAGCCGAGCCACGGCCCGGCTGATTGCCGTTGCAGGGAGAGGGGGCAGCGCCCCACTTTCCCTGTCCTGACGGGGAGCTTCGCCGGCATCGCCGGCGACCATCTGGCGGGGAAGCAGCCCCCGCCTACGCGAGCGATCGTCACCCGGCAGGGACGAGACGCCGGTGTGGCGGCTCGGTCGGAGCGCAAGCGGAGATAGAGCGCGGTCCCGCAGGGCTGACTACACGAAAGTGCGTTTTACGTACGCTAGGGGGGAACCTTTGGCGAACGCGGGTGAATGGCATCATGCGGCCAGGGCGAGGAAGGCGTGCGCAACGGGCGGAGCTGGCCGGGATCGGGGCGGCTTTCGACATTCCAGCGATAGTCGCCGGTGAGCGAGATATGCTCCCATCCCAGCGGGGCGATATGGCGCGCAACGTCCTCCGGGATCGCCAGCGCCCGACCGCCCGTTCGAGATAGCGGGTGTTCCACAGGATGATGGCGGCCACGAGGAGATTGAGGCCGGAGGCGCGATAGGTCTGGTTCTCGAACCGCCGGTCGCGCAGCTCGCCGAGCTGGTTGAAGAAGACGCGCGGGCGAGCGCGTTGCGGGCTCGCCCTTGTTGAGACCGGCCTGGGTGCGCCGGCGCAGGTCGAGATCGCGCAGCCAGTCGAGCATGAAGATCGAGCGCTCTATCCGCCCGACCTCGCGCAAGGCCAGCGCGAGTCCGTTCTGGCGTGGGTAAGCGGACAATCTGCGCAGCATCGCCGAAGCGGTGGCGGTGCCGCTGCGGATCGAAGTGGTGAGGCGCAGCAGTTCGTCCAATGGGCGGCGACATGCCCGATGGCTACCGGATCGCCGGTCATACCGGCCAGCAGCGGCCCCGCTTCCTGGCCCGGCAGTAGATGCAGGCGCCGGTCCTTCAGGTCGCGCAGGCGCGGCGCGAAGCGGTAGCCGAAGAAGGGCATGAGGCCGAACACATGGTCGGATGCGCCGCCGGTATCGGTGTAATGCTCTTCGATCGACAGGCCGGTGGCATGGTATAGCAGCCCGTCGAGAACATAGGGAGCCTCGCCGGCGGTCGCCGCGATCACGCGGCTCGAGAACGGATCATATTGGTCCGAGACGTGGGTGTAGAAGCTGACGCCGGGTTCATTGCCGTTGCGCGCATTGATGTCGCCGATCGCGGCGCCGCGCCCGCCCGCATGGAAGAGCTGGCCGTCACTGGAAGAGGTGGTGCCGTCGCCCCACAGCGCGGACAACGGCACGGTGCGGTGAACGTCGATCAACCGCCCCAGCGCCTCGCTATAAGCGGCTTCGCTGATATGCCAGTCGTGCAGATGGGCGAGCTGACGCAGGGTCGCGCCCTGACAGGTCTCGGCCATGCGCGTCAGCCCGAGATTGATGCCATCGGCCAGGATCACGGTCAGGAGCGCGTTACGATCGTCCGCCACGCGACCGGAGCGGCGATGGGTGAAGCACTCGGAAAAGCCGGTCCAGCTATCGACCTCCAAAAGGAGATCGGTGATCTTCACGCGTGGCAGCCGATCATAGGCGACGCGGCGCATATTCTCTGGCATCCGGCGGCGTGATCGCCTTGAGCGGGGATACGACAAGGCCATTGTCGTCAAGGCGCACCTGGGGCAGTTCTCCCTGTCGAGCGAGGATCGTCACCCGCTCGATCGCGGTGTCGAGACTGGCGCGGCGGCCGGCGACGAAGCTGTCGAAATCAGTATCGATCGCCAGTGGCAGCGGTCCTCGCGCGCGCATCGCATCGAAGTTGCAGGCGGCAGGAGATAGCTGTCGAAGGCGCGATAATGACGGCTCGCCGCCACCCATATGTCGCCGGCGCGCAGCCGGTCGCGCAGTTGGGTGAGCACGCACAGCTCATAGGCGGCGCGGACGACCACGCCATCGCGCAGCACGAACGGCCGCCATGACGGCGGCACGAAGCGGAGCGGTGGGTTATCGGGCAGGCGCCGTCGTCCGGTGCGATAAATGTCGGGCGATCAGCCGAACCGCATCGAGCAAGCCCTGCACCGCACCACCCCCGCGAAACTCAAAGGCGTTGAGGAACGGCCCGATCACGGAGCGCAGCGAGCGCTGCCGTTCGATCAGTTCCGCCGTGCGGTCGATTGTTTCCGGCGCGATCAGTAGCTCGGCGTCCACGACCGCCGTTCCCAACCTTTCCCAGTCGATCGAACTGATGGCGGCAAGAGAATCGACGCCTCGCGCCCGCGCGTCGAGCAATGTCCGGCATGAGCCGGTGAGCAGGCGAAGCTGGCGCCTGCAATGACCGGATCGTGCCGATCGCCTTGTCCTTGGTCCGATTCCTCGGCCCGTCGCATCATGCTCCCCAGGAGCTTGTCCATCATCGTCAGCACCGCATCGGTCAGGCTTTCCTCAAGCCGGAAGCTCGCGGGCAATCTGCGTCTTCAGGTGCGCCGGCAAGGGCCGGCCATCGCCGGTGGTGAGTTCATCGAGCCGGGCTCGCCGATTGCGGCGCAGTGGCTCGTAGTCAAAGATCCCTTGCGCAAACAACAGGCCCTTGATGCGGTTGACATGTTCGACCCGCTCGGCGGTCAGCACCTTCCGTTCGCGACAGATCCGGCGCCGGTCCTCCTCGTCCGGCGTCGGCGCTTTGACCATCGCGCAGACGCGCGGCTCACCGCGCTTGTAGGCGAGCAGCGCGCGGAGCAGCGCTTCGCCGTCGATCCGGTCGGTCTTTGCCCGCCGCCGCCGTCGCGACGTTGCGATCGAGGCAGGGTGTCCGGTGGTTGGACACCACGGCGTGGGTGGTCAGCGTCCTTCGATCTTCGGGAAGTGCCACGGCATGAGGGCAGCGAGGTCGGCGCTGTCGCCGTCGCGGGCGAGCGTGTCGAGCGCGTGCGTCAGCCAGGCGAGCGGATCGACGTTGTTGATGTGAGCTGTATGAAGAAGGCTGGCCAGCACTGCCCCAGTGCGCTGCCCCCTCATGCGTCGCGCAGAACAGCGCGTTGCGTCTCGTCAGGGCTTGCGGCTTGATCGCGCGTTCCACGATGTTGGTGTCGAGGCTCGAGGCGGCCATCCTCGAGGAAGCGCGTGAGCCCGGCCTGATGGTTGAGGCCATAGGCGATCGCCTCGCCCATCTTGCTCTTGGCGCTGAAGCGGCGGCGGTTGGCGGTCAGATAGGCGAAGAGCTTGTCGACCTCGTCCTTCATCAGCGCCTGGCGGCCGGCCAAGCGCTCCTCGGTGACTTGCCGCGCAGGCTCGCCCGATCCTGTAGATGAGCGCAAAGCGGCGCAGCACTCAGCGGCCACAGGCTCCTTCTCGGCCAGGTCATAGAAGCGCCGCCGGCAATGGCTCAGGCACAGCGCGAGCGTCACCGCATGCCTTGTCCCACCTGGTTGTAGCCGGCGTAACCATCAACCTGAAGCCAGCCGCGGTAACCGGAGAGGTGCTCAACCGGACGCAGCCCTTCCGGTCGCGCTCGTAGATGTAGACCACCGCCGGCGGCGCGGTGCCACCCCACGGGCTGTCGTCGCGCGCGTACGTCCATAACTGCCCGCTGGTTGTCTTGCCGGTGCCCGGTGCCTGCACCGGCATCCGCGTCTCGTCGGCGAACAGCCGCACCGAGCTCTTGAGCTCAGCCATCAGGTGGCGGTGCAGCCGCTCGACATGCCAGGCGGCGTGCCCCACCCAGTCGGCGAGCGTTGAGCGGTCGATGTGGATGCCTTGCCGCTGGAGATGCGCTCCTGGCGGTGGAGCGGCGTATGATCTGAAAACTTCGAGACCACGACATGGCGACGAGCGCATTGGTCGGCAGCCCCGCCTTGACGATGAAGGGCGGGGCCTTGGCCTGGACGACGGGGCCGCTGCCCTCCTTGTCGCAGGCACGGCAGCCATAGAGCGGGCGCCGGGTGACGAGCACGCGCAGCTGGACAGGGACGACGTCGAGGCGCTCGGCCACATCCTCGTCGATGACATGGAGATCGCCGCCGCAGCAGGACAAGCTTATCCTCGATATCGATCACTGCTCGACGCGCGGCAGATGCGGCGACAGGTGGCCGAGTTCTTCTTGGCGGCGCGGCTTGGCAGCCGTCTTGCCGATCTCTCGGCGACCGCCTCGAGCCCAGCCTCGGCGCGGCCGGAGCGTCGTCTCGAGCTCCTCGAGCACCAGGCTGTACTGGTCGGGCGACAGCCGCTCCGACGGCTCCCGAAGCGGTGCCGCTTGAAGGCATCGAGGATGTCGGTCACACGCCGGATCTCGTCCTTGGCAGCAGCGAGCTCGTCTTCCAGCGCTGCCTTGGCGCCTGCGCCTCAGCAAGGCAGCGCTCGCGCTCGGCGGCTTCCTGCGCCATCTTGATGATGAGCGCATGCGAGGCTTCAAGGCTGTGGGGAGAGCAAGCGCTGCATCCATGGACAGCACAGAACCAAGATGCTCACGCCAAGTCAAGCATCTGCAGCGCCTAAGAAAAAGATAATTCTCAAGCTGTGTTCGCGGAGGTCAACCTTGGGTGCCAGTGGTCGTCTTTTGCTGCGCACCCGGCGCCAGTCGGCGCCCGAGAACAACACGCTGAACTCAGCCGCGGTCAAACGGTAGGTGCCGCATGGACCTGCGGCCAGCAGAAGCCACCCGTGTCTTCGAGCCGCTTTGTGACAAGGACAAGTCCTGTCTGATCCCAGAGTAGAATCTGCATCTGTCTTGCGCTTGGCGCGGAAGACATAGGCGATGCCGCCAGCATAGGGATCGAACCCCAGCTGGTTCTGGATCAGTGGCGACCAAGCCGTCGATCCCGAGCCTAAATCGACAGGCTTGGTGCAGATGAGCACGCGGAGATCGCTGCCCGGCCCGATCATCGCATACCCTGCAGCGCTGAGATGACAGCCGCGGCCAAGGCCGGCTCGGCGCCGCGCGCGATCACCACGGACGCGCCGCCCGACCTCGAGTGCCACTGCCACCAGCGCCTCGGGCATGAGCCACCTCGGAGCTGGCGGTGCCGCGTCCCCCTCCGGGACCCGCTCCACCACCGCCGGCAGGAACAGCGGCGCGTCCGCGCCGGCGCATCCCTCGCGCAGCTCGCGGCGCCACGCGTAGAGCTGGGCGGGCGACACCCCAAAGCACGCCGCACTTCCTTGACGCTGGCGCCCGGCTCCAGCGACAGCTCAACCGCTGCGCGCTTCTCGTCGTCGCTCCAGCGCCGGCGCTCACCCTTTGGCTCGCTTACAATCGCTTCTGCCATCTCCCGCCTCGGATAAGTTCATCCCGGCAGGCAACCTACGAGCTCAGGAAATCCCCGCAATGTGGGGGCGAGACAGCGGATACGAGGCAGGGTCGACGACATGGCTTTCGATCCCCTCGCCGACAAGCACACGGTGCAACCAGAATCCATCAAGGCCCGCTTCGTGAATAACCACCATGGAAAGGGTTGGCCGGTCCGGGCCTGCGCTTTTGCCTGGAGATCGGCAAAGCGCGCGCGCAAGCCGGCAGTGTCGCCGCCGCGCACGACATGCTTCGACAGCTTCTCACTACCCGGTGCCAGCGAGGTGATCAGCCAGGTCGAGCGACTGAGTTCCAACGACACAAAAATGGCGGCACGGTCGGTGCGGATAGCGGTCTGTTCTCGAGGATCAGCTTGCATGGTCGCCTCCAGAGTGGGTGGTAGCCAACCCCCACTCTGCCAGCGAGCCAGTCGCTTCCACGTCCATAGGATCTCTGAGGACAGCCACCCAGTTCGCTACCCAGGTGGCGTAGGCCCATTACATGGGGTAATCGCGGGAGCGAGTCGCCCCTGGTGCTGCCCTGACATGGAAGCTGGTGGCTGTTCCCCGATAGGATGGAAGTACGGGCTCACGACTGCAGCCGGGCCCAAGCATCTGACGGAGAACAACCATGGGTGAGTATATCGGCCTCGACATCTCTCTTAAGACACCACGATCTCGGTACGGCGTGGAGGCAAGCGCATCTGGCGCGGCAAATGCCCATCCGACCCGAAGCTCATTGCCGAACGATCCGCAAACACGCTCCCAATCCGCAGCGCGTGGTGTTCGAGACTGGCCCCTTGTCGGTGGTTCTACCACGCGCTTGTGCCGAAGGGTTGCCGGCGATCTGCATCGACGCGCGCCATGCCAAAGCCGCACTCGACATGGCGCCGAACAAAACCGACGCCAACGACGCCGACGGGCTGGCGCAGCTCGCCGAGGTCGGCTTCTACCGTGAAGTCCGCGTGAAAGGCTTCGACAGTATGCTGACGCGGACGCTGGTGACGGCGCGCACCCGGCTGATCCGGATCGCGACCGAACTCTCCAACCAGATCCGCGGGCTGATGAAGACCTTCGGCTCGTGGTTGCCAAGGCGGCGGCCGTGTGTTCGAGGCCAATGTTCGCCGCCTGCTTTCCGGCCATGAGCAGTTGGCGGTGATCATCCTACCCCTGCTTGAGGCGTGGCGCAGCATCCGCGGTCATGCCGCCGAGCTCGATCGCCAGCTGGTCGCTGCCGCGCGGCAGAGCCAGAGCTGCCAGCTGCTCATGTCGATCCCCGGCGTCGGCGCTGTCACTGCTGCCTCCTTCACGGCTGCCATCGAGGATCCAGACAACTTCCAACGATCGCGCTCGGTGGGTGCCTGGCTCGGTCTGACGACGCGCCGCTTCCAGTCCGGCGAGGTCGACTTCGACGGCCATATCTCACGGCGGGGCGATGCGCATCTGCGCGGCCTCCTCTATGAGGCGGCCACCGTGATCCTCACCCGCAGTACCGCCGACAGCGCGCTCAGAACCTGGGGCTTGCAGCTCAGGGCCAAGATCGGCTTCAAGCGCACCGCCGTCGCTGTGGCACGCAAGCTCGCGGTCATCATGCACCGGATGCTGACAACCGGCGAGCTGTTCAACCGCTCGGCTGGTGTCCCAGCTTGAGCCTCAGACGCCAGGCAGCGGAGCCCAGCTGATGAGGTAGACAGCTCAGCTCGCCAGATCGCATCCCCTTGGAGATGCGTTGCGACGTCCCCGCCGGGACGCAGGTCGGGTCATTCCGCTGATACCGTTGCAGTCACGCCTTCGCCCGCCGCGACTGCGTCCATTACCTTGGAAGACCCGCCCGCGTAGACCCATCATGCGGCGATCAGGTATCGACCGCGCAGACAACCGTGCTCCCGGCAAACGATCTTTGGCGTATCCAACAGCGGCGATCGTAATCATGGTCAGTCCGACTGCAGCCTGCTCGATCGAGAAGGCGGCAGATGCTGAGCGCTGCAACAACGGCTTGATCATTGGAGCGCGATTAGACAACGGCATCTAGGCGGTCATCTACACCAACGAGGTCCACTTCGTGGCAAGATTCCCTGTCCTCCTCTTAGAACATCCCATTGTTGTGCTTGAATTCCGTTGGGATCTCTTGGACCACGTCCCAATGTTCGACAACCTTCCCGTTTTCCACCCGGAAGATGTCGACCGCAGCAAGACCGGGATCACCAGGCCAACGCTCGAAATGAACGTGGCAGGCGACCTTGTCGCCTTCGCAAATCGTCTGATGGATTGTCAACTTGCGGTCCGGCCATTCCTTGGCCATCCAAGCGGCCATTTCTTTTAGCCCCTTAACGCCGTCCCCAGCCATCACGCTATGCTGTTTATAGCTTTCATCGAACAGGATGCCCTCCAGGCTGAAGTCACCCCTTTCAAGTGCCTGGTAGAAGCGAAGCACCAGTTCCCGGTTCGCCTCGACGTCATGTTGTTCGCTCATTTTCATCCTCTCCTATAACACAGTTGATCTCAGCATCCCATTAGAGCATATCACCCTGATCGCCCTCCTCGTTGCAGAGCCATTTCGAGGCAGCCTCTAAGCGGAGCGACGCCGGCCGGGCAGTCAGAACGATAGAGGTAAGCACGCTCCACCGACCAGCCTGCCTTTGCGCCCCGCTCGGCGAACCGGTTGGCGACGGGCCGCTGCCGATCACTACAGGTCTTTCCTCGACGTCTTCGCGCATATGGGCGTCCCTTCTTTCGGTCGCGCTCCTCGGCAGCCTCGACGGCGGCTCAGCCGGCGGCGCTGGGGCTTGCGCCAGCGCCGCCGGCCGGGCAGGCTCAGTAGCGGAAGCGGCGGTGACGCCATATTCCGCCGGACGTCCCGCGTAGCGCACGTATGAGTCATATGGGAGGTAGCGGTTGGTCACGTAATATTTGTTGAAGATGTTCTTGCCCCAGAGGGTGAGGCGCCAGCGCTCGTCGGTGGTCTTCACGCCGATGGCGCCGTCGACCAGCGCATAGCCGTCGATCAGATAGTCGGCGCGCGACTGCGCGGTGAGCGCCAACGTCGAGTAGGACTTGCTCTGCCCGTGCACGCTGGCGTTGACGAACCCCTCGAGCTCGCCCGACAGCGGCTGCGTCAGCTCGGCGCGGACCGAATATTGCCATTTCGCCGAGAAGGGCAGCGCGACGCCTTCGAACGAGGCGAGCACCGGCTGGCGCAGGCCGCCGACGACCTGCTCGCCGATCACGCCGTATAGTCCTTGACCTTGGCGTCGAGGTACAGCACCGACCCGCTCAGCTCGAGCTGCCGGCTGGGACGAACCGAGAGCTCGAGCTCGGCGCCCTTCACCCTGGACTTCGGGACATTCTGCAGGCGGTCGAGCAGCCCGAAGACCGGATCGACGAACTTCGTCAGCAGCTGCTTGTCCTTGTAGTCATAGTAGAAGGCTGCCCCCGACAGCGAGATCATCCGCTCCATCAGGCTGAGCTTGAACCCCGCCTCATAGTCGAGCAGCGACTCCTGCGTCACCGGGAGCAACGCATCGAAGATGGCCCCGGTGATCGCCGGGAAGCTGCCTGACTTGTAGCCCTTCCTGACGTTGGCATAGAGCAGCGCATCGTCGCTGAGCCTGAAGTCGGCGCCGACGCTCCACGACGTGCTGTCCTCGTTGAGCTTGCCGAAGAAGCGACCCGTCGTCAGATAGGTGCCAGGATCGACCGGGGTGCCATCCGGGTTGAGCCGGGTGTCGAGAACGAGAGACTGGCCGGGCTGGATCGGCGGCACCGTTCCCGGCCCGTAGATCAACCCGTAAACGATGTTGAAGAACTCGGTATAGGAATAGGGGATGCCCGGATAATGATCAGCGCCAGGCACGGTGTAGACAGCCCCGTTGCTTGAGCGTTCCGCGCGTGATTGTCGTATGCCGCCCTTCAGCGTCACACGATCTACCACGTCGAACTCAACATTGCCGAACCCGGCATAGTTGCGCATGCGCTGAAAGTTGTCAGTCCGATTGGTCGTGGCACCATTGAGCGCGGCTGAACTGGAATCCCAGGTGTCTGCATCGTACAGTTCGCCGGTTTTCGTGTCCTCGTAGTTGGCACCCACGACCCAGCGGAAGGCGCCGTCATCGTCGGAGAGGCGCAGCTCCTGGTTGAAGTTTTTGATGCTCCCGCGATGATTGTCATACTGTGTGACCACGAGCGGCGAGCCGTCAAAGTCGGCCGTGCTGTTCATCTTGAAGCGGTTGTAGGAGGTCAGCGAGGTCAGCTGGATTGCCTCGGTCACGTCGAAGTCCGTGCGCAGCGCTGCCGACCAGAACTTGTTGTCGTTGAAGGGCCGCAGCGAGGCCCCCACGAGCGAGGAACCCACGCTCCAGTCCGCCAGTCGCGCCTTGCCCTCCGGAATGGGCGCCTGGGCGAAGATCGGCAGATCGGCGGGCACCACGCCGCCCAGCCCGACCGAGCCTGGCGGGTTTGGAAACGCAGCCCGCGTCAGTTGTGGTGCCTGCGGATCGTTCTGATCGCGCCATCCGGTGACGTTGAGCGAGAAGTTCAGCCGGTCTGCGGCGCGCCAGTCGACGAGGAAGCGCCCGGCGATGTTGTCCTTCTTGCCAAGCTTGTCCCCGGGGCGGCTGACGCTGCGCTGCCAGCCATCGCCGTTCTCGGCGCGCACGGCAAGCCGCGCGTTCAGCCCGTCGGCGAGCGGACCGGAGACGAAGCCCTCGGTCTCGAAGGTGTTGAACCGCGAATAGCCGAACGTCGCCCCGGCCGCGAACTGGTCGGTCGGCTTGGCGGCGATGAAGTTGATCGCGCCAGCGGTGGCGTTGTTGCCGAACAGCGTGCCCTGCGGCCCTTTGAGCACCTCGACGCGCTCGAGATCGAACAGGCTGAGCGAGGCCATGATCGGCAAGGGCAGCGGCGCCTGGTCCATGTACAGGCTGACAGACGGATAGGCAGCCAGCGAGGCCTCATAGAAGCCGACGCCGCGCAGCGTGTAGACCGGCGTGGCGTTCGCGGTGACCGTATAGGCCAGCCCGGGCGTGACGTTCGGCAGGTCCGCCACGCTGGTAACGCGCGCCGCCGCAAGATCCCCGCCGCTGAAGGCCGCGACCGCCGCACCGACCTTGCTCAGATTCTGCTCGCGCTTGTTGGCGGTGACGATGATCTCGTCGATCCGCGATCCATCGGGCTGCGCCGCCACCGCCTGCGCCTGCGCCCACGCACCACCCGGCAGCGCCAGCGCCGAACACGCCAGACATGCCGCAAAAAACTTACGTCCTTGCATCGCTTTCCTCCCCAATATGTTCATGGCTCTCTTGAACGGGCCTCGACTCATGATTGCTACACTGCGCAAATAGCTACACTGCGCAAATATGTAAAGGGGGAGAAACGAAGCAGCCAAATACAAATAATCCCCCAAATCTGCCTGGCCGGTTCTTAGCTCGGCTTTGCAGCTTTAGGGTGGCCGGCAAGCGACGAGCATCAAGCAGTTGAGCAGGTTGGCGGGGATTTTCTGCATGTCGCCGTCCTGCCGCGATGTCGCGAAGTTCGACGAGGTCCAGAGTTCGTGTCGCACCGCAGCGAGCGCGTCGCTGAAGGTGGCGTGCGACTTCGGATGCCAGCGGACGTGATCGAGCGGCTGGCTCGAGGCTGATATCTCTTCTCGCGCGAGGCTCAGCATTCGCTTATCGGCCGGAATCGTCGCTGGGCACATGCTGGTAGCTGCCGTGAACCGGGTCGGCCGCGGCCCCATCGGCAATGCGCGCGCCGAGCCGCGAGCGGGCGCCACCACGGGCTCTGAGGTCCCGCTCCAAGATGCATAACCCGATCAGCGAGGATAAAAGGGGGGGATCGGCGCATCCACATTGATCCACACTGACTTAGGCTGTGTATATTCACGCATCGCTTCGAAACCCATTTCGCGCCCATAGCCGGACTCGCCGACCCCGCCGAACGGTGACGCCGGGTGGACGCGTTTGTACGAGTTGATCCAAACCATCCCGGCGTGCAACCGCTTGGCAAAGCGGTGAGCCCGCGCCAGGTCTTGAGTCCAGAGACCCGAGCCTAAGCCGTAGGCTGTGCCATTAGCTATCGCGAGCGCCTCTTCATCGTTTCGGAACGTTGTTACCGAAACAAATGGCCCGAAGACCTCTTCCTGCTGGACCCGATGGCTGG
Source organism: Sphingobium cloacae (assembly GCF_002355855.1). NCBI lineage: Bacteria > Pseudomonadati > Pseudomonadota > Alphaproteobacteria > Sphingomonadales > Sphingobiaceae > Sphingobium > Sphingobium cloacae. The sequence continues at coordinate 4,444 of NZ_AP017661.1, read as the reverse complement.
GATCTGCCCGCACGACGGTCGGCTCGATAAAGAACCCGTTCCTCAGATCGTCGCGGTCCGGCGTCTTGCCGCCCAGGAGGATCTCTCCACCCTCTTGGCGTGCCACCTCTACAAACGACAGCACCCGCTCGTGGTGGAGACGAGAGGTCAGAGGGCCCATTTCTGTTTCGGTGTCGAGCGGGTCTCCCAAGCGAATCGACCGCGCCAGGTTGATAAACTTCTCGAGGAATGCGTCGGCAACCTTCTCATGGAGGATCAGGCGGGAGGCCGCGATGCAGGCCTGGCCCTGGTTATGGAAGATGCCAAAGGCTGACCCGCCCACTGCTGCGGGGATCACCGCGTCCTCGAAGACGATGTTTGGACCTTTCCCACCGAGCTCGAGTTGGACCTTCTTGAGGTTGCCGGCAGAGGCGCGGACGATACTTCGTCCGACCGCAGTCGAACCGGTGAAAGAGATCTTGCCGATGTGCGGATGGTCGGCGATCCGCTGGCCAGCAGTGCCACCGTAGCCTGGCACAATGTTCACGACGCCGTCTGGAAAGCCGACGTCCTTGATCAACTCACCAATGCGAAGGGTCGAGAGCGGGGTGATCTCTGAGGGCTTCATCACCACGGTGTTGCCAGCGGCAAGGGCCGGCCCGAGCTTCCAACTCACAAACATGAGTGGGAAGTTCCAAGGTACAATCTGGCCGACGACCCCGATGGGCTCACGCTCGACATAGTTCAGAAAGCCGGCGTCCACAGGGATCACGGCGCCCTCGAGTTTGTCCGCCATGCCCCCGAAGTAGCGGAAGCAGAGGACGGTACGCGGGACGTCCAAGTTCTGGCAGTCGCGGACGGGATGGCCTGTGTTGGTCGCCTCCAGGCGCGCCAGGTAGTCCTTGTCCGCTTCGATAGCGTCTGCCAGTTTCAGCAGCAGCCGCCCCCGTTCGTGAGCCGCAAGCCGAGCCCATCCTGGCGCAGCAGCTTGGGCCGCAGCGACTGCCCTGTCGACGTCTTCCTCACGCGCTTCGGCGATCTTGCAGATTTCTGCACCGTTATAGGGATTGATCACTGCGAGCTCGCCGCCCCCGGCCCCGTCAACCCAGCGCCCGCCGATGAGGAGGCGGGTCTGGATGCCCGCAGGATCGATATCGGCAAGCCTGGCCATTGTTCTATGTCTCGCTGTTTCTTGGAAGAGCCGGATGGGGCAGCGCTATGGCGGCAAGGTGCCTCAGAAGGTGACCGAAACCACGGGAGCTTTGCCTTGCGTTATCAGCTCCGGAATCTTCGGGGAGGCGTTCTCCCACACCAGGAGCATTGCGCGTTTGTCAGCATAGCCCTTGTGCCGAATATCGGCCGGCATGCAGGAAACATCTCCGGCTTTAGCGACAACCTTGGCGCGGGGCTTGCCGGTCTCCTTGTCCTTGATGTCCCAAACGATCTCGTCCGAAAGTGTGATGAACCACTCGCAGCGGTCGTTCCCATGGTCGACGGGTAAGGTAAACTCCTCTGAAGTAGGGCAAAATAGACTGTCGCCGACAACCGAGCAGACCGACGGGTTCCAGGTCACGTCCGAGCGGGCGAGATAGTTGAACAGGTTGTAGGCACTCACTTCGTCTTCAAAACCAGGCTCCGCCTCGATCACAGGTTCATCTGTGGGCACATCGGCAAACATCCGATTTACTGGGAAGCCACTCTCATCTGTGCGCAGCGGCGTGTCGCCGGGTAAGCCAACCATCCTTCGTGCCGCGACACGCGTGCGATTGACCGCCGGATCGTTGTTGCCGTTCTTTGAGCCCCACGGAAGCCCGGTCTCCATAGGGGCCGCGAACGGGTCGAAGCCCTCGTTCGTCCAATCGCTGATCATTGCCTTGAACAGCGGCATCAAAGCCTCGCTTGCAAAGCGCTCCTCGAAGTCCCGTCCGGCATTGCGATAGGCGTCGTTGAAGCGCCCTGCGAAGAGGGTTACGTCCCCGTAATGGTTAATTGTGCCGATCACGTCGTCGAAGTTCACGACGCCATAGAAGAAGCCCCAAGCCACATCTCGCATGAGAGCCCGTAGAAAGATGTCGACGGGCATAGTATGCGTACCGCCCGGCCAGCTGATGCGCGCGAAATAGTCGTCCCGGCGAAAGACAAAACTTCCAGCCTGGAAGGCACGATAGCCAGTTTGATTGTCGATAGGCAAGATTTCGGTTTGGGTCAGCGCGTTTGCCCCCGCGCTTTGCATTGCCTCTGCCATGGCCATGGAGAAATCCTCTTGGAAGCTCTAACAGGGAGAGATGGTTAAACGGTTTGGCAGATCTCAGCCCATTTCTGGACGGTGAGCGGCCCTTCCACGGTCTGAATCACCAGACAGGCGGGACGCTCGGCGTGAAATCGATAGGCAGCACCGCGTGGCAGCAAGCCTTGGTGTCCGCGGCTCAGGATCAGACGCCCCATCTTCCGACCCTCTGGGTCCCCAGCCAGCAAGTGCGCGCCTCGTCTAACAGCCGGTCGGCGTCGGCCTGTGGGTCGCCCGTTCCCTCGTCCAGCGAAAACTTGTCCGGGTCTGCAATCGGCGTGTCCTGCATGGCCGTTCCTTTAGCGGCTAAAATTTCTAGCTTGCACTATATCCGATTTTCTTACCTCTCGCGCCATAAAAAAGGCCCCGCACAAGCGGGGCCTGTAAGGCTGGGCAGGGGAGGGGACTATCCTTCAAGAAGCGCAAGAAGCTGCACTTTTCCAAGATCGGCCTCGGTTTCCTCGCCGCTGTCTTCATACTTGATCCACGCCACGCCATCGCGCGAGGGCCGCTTATTCAGGATCAGACGGGCAGGGCGCTTGTTATGAGAAACCTGCACAATGGCCTTTTTCAGCTTTAGCGGGTCTTCCTCCTTCGGTTCCTTCTCCTCTCCGGCCCCGGCGTCGTCACTAGCGCCGCCGTTGCCCTCGTCGTCGCCCGATTCCTCCTCGGCCTCGCCGCTCAAGCCGGACTCAAGGAACTCCTTGAAGAGCCGCACCGATCCGCGCGTAATCTCCTGATCGGCATCGGCCAGCCAGCGCGCAACGCCCTCGCTATGCTTCTTGTGGAGGCCCACAAGGTCATAGATCAACGTCACGTCCTTGCAACGCCCGCTCTGGAACGCCTTGGCGATCGGCTCCGGCAAATCGAGCAATGCCGCGTGCTGCGTGACAAAGGCCGGGGATTTCCCGATGGCCTTGGCAATCTCGCCCTTCTTTTTCCCGTTGGCCAGCTCGCGGCCGATGTAGTCGGCAATCTCGCGGGCCGTGAGAGCGTCCCGCTGCAAATTCTCAATGACCTGATCGGCCTCGGTATAATCCGGGTCGATGAAGCCCGGAATTGTCACTTTCTCGGCCAACAGGGACGCGCGATAGCGGCGCGCGCCGTGGTTGATGAGATAGCGCCCCTCCACCTTGGGATTGGGCCGAACGGAAATAGGCGTCTTCACGCCGCGCTCCCTGATCGTCTCGGCCATTTCCGCCAGCGAATTTTCGTCAAACTGCTTGCGGGGCTGGTTCGGGTCTTCGTCAATCAGCGCCAGCTCCAATTCGAGCGGAGCGCCAGAACCGCCCTCCGGGGCCGCAGGAGAGGCTAGGAGGCTCGAAAGGTCGCCCAACCCCTCCAACCCTAGCCCCGCGTTCTGCGCGGGCTTCTGCGCGGCTTTGGTGGACGATTTGCCCGGCTTCTTGTCCTCGGTGTTGTCGGCCATCGTCAAATCTCCATCTTTTCCTGAATGTGGCGGGCCATCGCTCGCATTTCCTGCGCCGCTTTCCGCGCCGAAGTCCGTTTGATCGACCAAACCGGCACGCCCGACGCCAGCGCGTCCGCAACGCTGCTCCGGTTCCCGATCGGCGTCGGAATGACCAACTGGGGATAAGCACGGGTCAGTTCGTCAAGGTGCTGCCCGTGACGGGGATTCCGGCCATCAACCTTGCTCGGTATCATGCCAAGGAATTTCAGCGCCGGGTTCGCGCGCCGGATATTGGCGATCGTCGTCACCATCTTCTCAATGCCCTGCAAGCTGTAGGCTTCAAGCTCGATGGGCGAGGCGGCGAAGTCGGCCGATAGCAACGCCGCTGCCATTCGGACCCCAAGGGAAGGGGGGGTATCTATCAGGCACACGTCAAAGCCTTCCGCCTCGATCACGGCCAGACTGCGCTTGAACGCGCCAGCAGCCGCACCGAGATCTAGTTTCTCAAGATCGGCCAACCGCGCGTCGGCGGAAAAGACAGCGATCCCCCCGGCGTTAGCCAGGTCGAATTGTGACACGGCATCGAAAAGGCCGCTCGCCAAGGCTCCGCTATCATATTCGCCAAGGGTGAAGCTGGCATTTCCTTGGGTGTCCAAGTCAATAACTGCGACCTTCAATCCCTGTTCTTTGAAGTAATAGGCAAGATGAACGGTCGTCGAAGTTTTACCAACGCCGCCTTTCTGGTTCGCTATGACAAGTGTTTTCAT
>NZ_AP017660.1 GCF_002355855.1 Sphingobium cloacae | reverse complement strand
GGTGGCGGGTGCGTTCGCGGCGAGCCACGGCCCATTCCCTCGTATCGGTGCGGCGCTGTGCGGCTTCAACCCTGCGTCTCGCCTGCGCCAGTTTTGCTTCCGCCTCCCGCGTTGCCGCCAGTGCTTCGGCCAGCCTTTCGGCCGCGTCCTTGAAAGAAGGCGGACCCCTTCGCGCGCCACGCCTCCTTTTCGTCGGCGCTGGCAGATTCGACGGCGGCGAGCAGCACCCCGGCCAGCACATCGAGATCGAGCGCATCGGCCCCGGTGGATGTGACCAGCTCGCCTAGCTGCTGGACCTTCTTCGCCTTGAGGGCGCGGGCCTTGTCGCCCAGCGCCTTCAACTCGGCGTCATAGTCGCGGACCTTACGCATATTCTCTCCCTCGCGCCCATGATCGGGAGTGGCAGCGTAGCACGGTCGCGGTGACAGGACAGCAGCTCCGGATAAAAAATGCGGCAAAGTCAATCATGCGAACGGCAGAGAGTGTGAGTGCGCGCTTATACGTCGTTGCCGACGTGCGCTAAGAAAGGCAGTATAGCGGCCGTCATGGCGATCTACCATTTCTCGGCCAAGGTCATCAGTCGCGCCAACGGATCGAGCGCCGTTGCCAGCGCGGCCTATCGTGCGGCGGAACGGCTGCACGACGACCGGCTAGGACGCGACCATGATTTCTCGAACAAGGCCGGCGTCGTCCATTCGGAAATCATGTTACCCGAAGGTACACCGGAGCGTTTAAACGATCGCGCGACCCTATGGAACGAGGTCGAGGCGGGCGAGAAACGCAAGGACGCGCAGCTCGCCCGCGAAGTCGAGTTCTCGATTCCGCGCGAGCTGGACCAGAAAGAGGGCATCCGGCTCGCCCGCGATTTTGTCGAAAAGCAGTTTGTCGAGCGCGGCATGGTCGCGGACATGAACGTGCATTGGGACTTGGGAAAGGACGGGCAATCCAAGCCACACGCGCATGTCATGCTGTCGATGCGCGAGGTAGGGCTGGAGGGCTTCGGCCAGAAGGTGCGCGAGTGGAACAGCACGGCGCTGTTGCAGGAGTGGCGCGAGGCGTGGGCCGATCATGTGAACGAGCGCCTCGCCGAACTGGATATAGACGCGCGCATAGATCATCGCAGCTATGAGGCGCAGGGGATCGAGCTTGAGCCGCAGCACAAGATCGGGCCGGCGGCGTCGCGTATGCCCGAACAGGGGCTTGAGGCCGAGCGGGTCGAGGACCATGCCCGGATCGCGCGGGAGAATGGCGAGAAGATCATCGCCAATCCGCAAATCGCGCTCGACGCGATCACGCGCCAACAGGCGACGTTCACGCGGCGCGACCTGGCGCAGTTCGCGTTCCGGCATAGCGACGGCAAGGACCAGTTCGATCAGGTGATGAGCGCGGTGCGGACCTCGCCCGAGCTGGTAGCGCTGGGGAAGGACGGACGCGGCGAGGACCGGTTCACGTCGCGCGAGATGATCGACACCGAGCAGCGGTTGGAGCGCGCCGGCTACGGCCTAGCGGATCGGGCCGGGCATGGTCTCCCGGCGGCGTCTAAAATGGGGGGGCGAGACACCGCCGAGAGGGTTGGCCTTGCGCTGGGAAGCCAGCAGAAGGACGCGCTCGCGCATATCACCGGCAAGAACGACTTGGCAATTGTCGTCGGCTATGCCGGCACCGGCAAATCGACCATGCTGGGCGTTGCGCGCGACGAATGGGAGCGGGCGGGCTATCAGGTGCGCGGTGCGGCCTTGTCGGGGATCGCGGCCGAGGGGCTTGAGGGCGGTTCCGGTATCGCCTCGCGCACGATCGCCAGCATGGAATATCAGTGGGAGCAGGGCCGCGAGCTGCTAGGTCCGCGCGACGTGCTGGTGATTGACGAGGCCGGCATGATCGGCACGCGCCAGATGGAGCGGGTGCTGTCCGAGGCCGAACGGGCAGGGGCCAAGGTGATCCTTGTCGGCGACGCCGAGCAGTTGCAGGCGATCGAGGCTGGCGCTGCGTTCCGATCGCTGGCCGAGCGCTACGGCGCGGCCGAGATCAGCGATGTTCGCCGGCAGCATGAGGACTGGCAGAAAGACGCCACGCGGGCGCTCGCAACAGGCCGCACCGGCGAGGCGATCCATGCCTATGCCGAGCATGGCATGGTCCACGCGGCCGAGACGCGCGAGGCTGCGCGGGAAAGCCTTGTGGAGGGCTGGGATCGCGCTCGCATCGCCGATCCCGACAAGACGCGGATCATCCTCACCCATACCAATGCCGAGGTGCGCGACCTGAACCTGGCTGCGCGCGATCGGCTGCGCGACGCCGGCGAGCTGGGCCAGGACGTGCGCGTGTCGGCCGAGCGGGGCGCGCGGGAGTTCGCGACCGGCGACCGCATCATGTTCCTCAAGAACGATCGCGGCCTTGGGGTGAAGAACGGCACGCTGGGCAAGGTCGAGCGCGTGTCGCCCGACAGCATGGCGGTGAAGTTGGACGATGGCCGTCAAGTCGCGTTCGACCTGAAAGATTATGCCCATGTCGATCATGGCTATGCGGCGACCATCCACAAATCGCAGGGCGTGACGGTCGATCGGGCGCATGTGCTGGCGACCCCCGGCATGGACCGCCATTCGGCCTATGTGGCGCTGTCCCGGCATCGCGACGGGGTGCAGCTCCATTACGGCCGCGATGACTTCGCCGACGATCGCCGGCTTGTCCGCACGCTGTCGCGCGAGCGGGCGAAGGATATGGCGTCCGACTATCCGATGTATCGGGATCGCGATGCCGAGGCGCAATCCTTCGCCGATCGGCGCGGGCTGTCGGGTGAGATCCGCGTTGCGGATGCACCCGAGCGGAAGGGCGTGGAGATCCTCGCGCCCCGCGCGGGAACTTCACGCCAGATGGGCGAGGATTCCCGCACGCCCGATATTGGCGGCGACCGCGGTGCCGGCGAGGCGAAGGCCGCGGCCGAGCGTCAGTCGCGGCGCGGTATGTTCGACGGCTTGAAGCTGTCGGCCGCGCCGGTGAAGGCGGCCGAGCCAGCACAGGGTGCGAAGGAAAAGCCGGCTCCCAAGCGGGGCATGTTTGACGGGCTGAAACTGCCCCAGCGCACGCCGACGCCGGAGCCGGCGAAGGAATTGCCCGCGCGGGCCGAGCAGGGCCAGGATCGCGATTTCCGGCGCGCGGTCGAGCGGGCCTCGCGTTCGGCGGAGGCGGTGTTGCAGGCGCGGGCGTCGGGCGGGCCGGTGCTGGAACATCAGAAGGTCGCGCTCGAGCGCGCGGTTCAGGCGCTCGACACGCTCCGGCCGCGAGCTTCGGACGATATGGCCGAGGCGATGAAGCGCGATTCCGGCTTGCTGCGCGAGGCGGCGGCGGGGCGCAGCGGCCCGATGATCGAGGCGATACGCCAAGAGGCGCGCGTGCGGGCCGATCCGAACTTGCGCGCCGATCGGTTCGTGGAACGCTGGCAACAGCTCTCCCAGGATCGCGACCGGCTTTATCGCGCCGGCGACATGGCGGGCCGCAAGACGCTCGGGCAGGAGATGGCGGGCATGGCGAAAAGCCTTGAGCGCGATCCCCAGGTGGAATCGATCCTGCGCGGTCGCACCCGCGAGCTGGGGCTTGAGATCGGAATGAGTCCGGGCCGCGAGCTTGGGCGCGAGCTGTCGCGGGGGTTGGGGATCAGTCACGATCGCGGATTGAGCCGATAGGGAGAGGATGATGGACGAGGATGAATATCGCGAACCCGATGCTGGTGACGATCCGGCGCTGGCGTTCGCGCGGGTCGAGGATCGGTTGGCGTCGGTGCATGGCGAGGTCGGGTTGCTGCGCGCCGCGATCGCGGGGCTGGCTGCTACGCGCGAGTCCATCGAGATACCCGATTACGAGCCGACGCTGGCCCGCACCGAAAAGGTGCTGGGGGTGCTGGTGCAGCAGATCGACCCCATCGCCAAAAGTCCTCTCCTGTCGATGACGCCTCACAACATGGCGGGCGAGATCGTATCGGCGGCGCTCCATGCCCGTCGCGAGGATCAACGGCTGATCGCCGAAGCCCGGACAGGACTGGACCAGGCCGCGCGCGAGGTCGGCAACCGGCTCGCATCCGCACGGCGCGGCGATGTGCAAAACCGCTGGCTGATCGGGACCGGGCTGGGGGGCGCGGCGCTGGGGATGCTGCTCTATGCGGCGCTCGCCGGCCCGGTCGCGCGGATGATGCCGGCGAGTTGGCACTGGCCCGAGCGGCGGGCGATGCACGCGCTTGGCGAACCGACGATGTGGGATGCGGGGCAACGGTTGATGCAGACCGCCGCGCCCGAGAGCTGGGCGTTGATCGTCGCGGCCTCGCCGCTCGTCGATGGCAACCGCGAGGCGGTGCAGAAATGCCGCGAGCAGGCTGACAAGGCGAAAAAGCCGGTGCGCTGCACGATCGAGGTCAGGCCCGATGGCGGAAGGTGATACCGGCATGAACTCTGCGAGAGAAAGACTGTGGCGTCGCCTCAAGATTATCGCACGAGAGCAACGCCTATACGTAACCGGCGGGTGCGCCGGTTATAATCGAGCAGATTTTCACCATAGCCGTAGAAGGACTGGGCGAAGAGATAGAGATCGGGACCACCGCCGAGGAGACGGGGCAACGGATAGGACAGGTCGGCATTGACAGCCCCTTTGCCCGAACCGAAGTTGAAACGGGTGGAGGTGGAGAGGCGCAGTCCATTATCCTCTCCGACCTCCATGAACAATCCGGCATGTCCGCGATAATGGACGATATCCGGATTGTCGGATTTGTTACCGACATACAGGGAAAGCCTGGGGGCGAATGTTAGCCTGTAATCGCCGGCGATCGGAAGGGTTGCCATTGGAGCGATGTAGATGCTGTTGATGCTGCGCGACTGGGGACCGTCCCGCCCGTTGGACTCATGACGAATACCCGCCTGCACGGTCATGGCGATGTCGCCGGTAAGGCCAACTGTCGGTGTGATGTAGATAAGTTCGGGCTGGAAATCGATGTTGCGGAACGGGGAGGATTTGCTTTCAAGGTCCCAGAACATTCTCTGGGTGTAGGCGAGGTACAGCCCGTCTCGCCAATTGGAAGACGTCTGGCTGTTCGCCGAGGCTCCGAACAGGCGATATTTGAAGCTCAGTTGAATGCGAGCTTCGCTGTCGGTGCCTGGCCCGTAAACGGCATAGATGGGTTCATACAGGTCGAGATTGTCCACAAAGGCGTTGCCGGCTTTTCTGTCGGTAGGTGGCGGTGGAAGAATCGGTGCATTCGGATTCGAGCGATTTTCGGCCTCATGCGTAGCGGTCTTCACAATGGGCGCAAGCACCACCTCCTGAGTTGACCAGGCAGGAATGGAGACCATGGCTCTGACGAGGGGTTCATTTGCGGGCAGGCGATAATGGGCCTGCCCAAATCCATGCGCGTCGATGGCAAGATGCGGCTCTGTATCGTTAGCGCGCGCCAACAGGAGCGTGCGTTCACGATTCTCCTGCCGGACTTTCGCTTCGATCCTGTCCGGCAGGGCGAGGATTTCTTGTCTGTCAGTCCGGTTCAGAAAGCGCAGTGCAACGACCTGTTCGCCACTGGCATCGGTTTCTACCTGGCCGGTCAGTAGAACTTCCATGTCGGGCGGTGAAGCCCACACGGTGCCGGGAAGAACAAGCCAGAATGCACCGAGGATCAGGCAGCTTCGTTGGTGAAGGCGGCCCATGTCAGGCCAGGCGCTCGCGCCGGCGCACCGAGGTGTCGAGGGTATCGGCAAGCCACAGCAGGCTACCGCGAACCGGTCCATAAATTCGCGCCTGATGCCGCCGATAGAGCAGCGCATGCCCAAGCTGCGCCATGCGCCCGTGCAGGAACCCACCCCGGAACAACCCGAAGCGGCCAAGCGTCCCATAAGCGTCATAACCGCCGAGCGACACCAATGACCCGAAGTCATGGTAGCGAAATGGCGGCACGGGCTTTCCTTCCAATATTGTAGGCAAAGTGCGGCCAAGATAAACGCTCTGCTGATAGGCTGCTTGGGCCGTGGTCGGCAATGGACTCTCGCGGTCCGGAAGCATGACACTCGCACAGTCGCCCAGCGCGAAGATATCGGGGTCATTGGGTGTCGCCAAATTCGGGTTTACGATGACCTGCCCGAGCCTGCTGTGGTCCAGGCGGCTCTGTTGCAAAAATCGTGAAGCTTGAGCATGCTTGGCGGAGATTGGACGGACGGAACGATGACGGATTTCAAGTGGCGCCATTTCCAGGGTGATGTGATCCTGTGGGCGGTGCGCTGGTATTGTCGCTATCCGATCAGCTATCGCGACCTTGAGGAAATGCTGGCGGAACGCGGCATTTCGGTCGACCATACGACGATCTATCGCTGGGTCCAGTGCTACGCCCCGGAGATGGAGAAGCGGCTGCGCTGGTTCTGGCGGCGTGGCTTTGATCCGAGCTGGCGCCTGGATGAAACCTACGTCAAGGTGCGGGGCAAGTGGACCTACCTGTACCGGGCAGTCGACAAGCGGGGCGACACGATCGATTTCTACCTGTCGCCGACCCGCAGCGCCAAGGCAGCGAAGCGGTTCCTGGGCAAGGCCCTGCGAGGCCTGAAGCACTGGGAAAAGCCTGCCACGCTCAATACCGACAAAGCGCCGAGCTATGGTGCAGCGATCACCGAATTGAAGCGCGAAGGAAAGCTGGACCGGGAGACGGCCCACCGGCAGGTGAAGTATCTCAATAACGTGATCGAGGCCGATCACGGAAAGCTCAAGATACTGATCAAGCCGGTGCGCGGTTTCAAATCGATCCCCACGGCCTATGCCACGATCAAGGGATTCGAAGTCATGCGAGCCCTGCGCAAAGGACAGGCTCGCCCCTGGTGCCTGCAGCCCGGCATCAGGGGCGAGGTGCGCCTTGTGGAGAGAGCTTTTGGCATTGGGCCCTCGGCGCTGACGGAGGCCATGGGCATGCTCAACCACCATTTCGCAGCAGCCGCCTGATCGGCGCAGAGCGACAGCCTACCTCTGACTGCCGCCAATCTTTGCAACAGAGCCCAACAACTTCAACCTGACCGCCTATTACGAGAAGGGGCCGGCCGGCGTCCGGCTGTCCTATGCATGGCGCGGCGGCTTCCTGCTGTCGCCCTCGTCCGCGCAGGCGATGGGCACCCGCTCGCTCGCCTATGGAACGCTGGACGGCAGCGCGAGCCTGAAGATCACCGACAATGCATCGCTTACCCTCGAAGGGGTTAACCTGCTCAATGCGGCGCAATTGACGCAGTTCACCAGCGGATTGCCGTCAGCCTATGTCGATGCCGGACGACGCATCCTTTTTGGGGCGCGCTTCTCGTTCTAACTCGGACCTATGAGCCTCGCAACCCTGACACGCTACGAGGCTCATCGTCGTGTGCCAGAAGCCCATCAGACCAGCTCTCCTCCTGAGGGCAAGCTTCCGGCATACGACTTAGGATCTTGGTTTTTATTTCAAAACTACATCGTTTCTTGAGAGACTAATCTACTCGCGTTGGGTCGATCACGTGTCCATGCGGGCCAAACCTTTTGCCACAGGCTCCGTAAATCGTTGATCAGCGTAGGTCTGAAAGACGCTCTTCCATATCGCTGAAGATTAATAACCGCAGCTGGCGGGGTGCCAAATGGCGGATTTAGGAGCGGACCAAGACTGCAGGGACGGCCGAACTGGGCGCGTCACCGACCGGCAGCTGTCAAACTTGCGAGGGACCGGTTTCGGCGCAAGCCGTCATTCCGGCGCCCGTGCTGGAATGACTTAAACTGGTCGGCAAAAGCCTCAAAGCCTTTCGTCCACATCCTCGGCGGCTAGCGTTCTTCAAATGGCCAATTTGGCCATAGGAGAAAGACCATGGAGATGCCTGAAACCGAACTCACCGCCGCCAAGCGTCCGGTCTGGAATGCCGGAAGGACCGTAGGTGCAAAGCGGGCTCTGAAGCCAAAGCAGATCTGGGAGATCCGCTTCTACCTTAATCAGCGCCGCCGCCTGCGAGATCGGGCGCTGTTCGATCTGGCGATCGATAGCAAGCTTCGCGGCTGCGACCTGGTGCAGATGAAGATCGGCGACATTGTCAGCGGCGGACAGATCCGGACGCGAGCAATCGTGATGCAGCAGAAAACGGGAAGACCCGTTCAGTTCGAGTTACTGCCGGACGCTCGGGCGAGCCTGTTGGCCTGGCTGGATCGGCGCGGGGGCACGGTAGATGATTATGTCTTTCCCAGCAGGGTTGATCATAATGGGCATCTCAGCACTCGCCAGTATGCGCGGCTTGTCGACGAATGGGTAACAGGTGTTGGTCTCATGCGAAATGAATATGGCACGCATTCACTTCGCCGAACGAAGGCATCGATAATCTATAGGGCCACCGGCAACCTTCGCGCCGTTCAGATCCTGCTCGGCCATAGCAAGATCGAAAATACGGTACGCTACCTCGGAATCGACGTGGAGGATGCTCTTGCCCTCGCCGAAAATACGGAGATCTGAACCCGATGGCGCCCGTTTCCGGTAGAGAGCCGGACACGGGCGCCTGGGACATATCCGCCATCCCCGCATACTTCGACGAACGGCAGGTTCATCCGAAAGCTGTCATTCCACACCGAGTTTGGCGACCGAGGGGGCTCGGTACTCGCATTGTCGTCTAGTCGGCCGTTTCACAACCAATGGATTTCCTGAAAAGGCTGACCATTGAGCCAGAGCTGATAAATCGGTCATTATCGAACCGGCGCACGAGGTCGTACTCAAGGCAATGACGGTTGTCGTGTTTTAAGCCCATGGCATGCACGCGGCGGTGACCGCAATCGGTACCGAGCTCCGCGTTAACCGGCAGGCGCACGGGATGCTTACGCAGGAGCGTCTCGGCTCGGGCCCAGTATTGACCGGCTTTTGTCAGTACCCTTGTGTGCATGCTGCGCGAGCCAAGCAGGTGCAACTCAACCATCCGTTCTTCATATGGAAGACGGGCCTGCGAGGATGGCTACACCATAAACAAGGTCTTTTCAGACATAGCTTTGAGCAAATTATACAGGACGCGTCCCTGTGCTTCCTTCAGGCGCCAGATGAAATCCGATCGGCGACCTGTACCCTTTTCAAAGTGAGGTTTGTAACTATGGGAACTTTTGTGTTCGAAGCACTTGATCGCCCCGGGATGGAAGCACGACGCCTGCAAGCGCGCGACCTTCATCGTGCTTATATCCGAAACACTCCGACGGGTATGCGGTGCGTTCTGGGTGGCCCGCTACGAGAAAGGGCTGACGGTCCGATGCACGGAACGCTATTGGTCTTCGAAGCCGACAACGCCGATGATGTGCGTACCTTCATGGCCAACGATCCGTATCAGCTGGCCGACCTGTTCGAGATGGTCACTGTTTGGGAATGGTCATTGGGTCTGGGGCATATCGTCGTCGGATAAAGTTCCCACGAAGGCAGGTACATGATGCCTGCCTTCGTGGTGAGATTGATGTTTCGTGGGCGCGTCAAACGGATGGGAGCGGGATGAAATCTGTCTCGTCGGGAACCCGTGCGAAGCGATCGTGTCGCCAGTCTTCTTTCGCCTGTTCAATACGGTCCGGTCGGGAGGAAACCAGGTTCCAGTAGACATGACGCTCCTCCGGGAAGGGCTCTCCGCCGATCAGCATGACTCCGGTCTGCCCCGAAGCCCGAATGATGACCTCGGCATGCGGCTTCAAGACCACGAGTTGCCCTGCCCCGAACGATCCGGTCTGCCCCACCACTTCAATTGCCCCGCTTACGACGTAGAATGCCCGCTCGATGTGCTCATCGTTGGCCTTGTAACGGGCGCCGTGCTGTAGCTGTATTTCGGCATAGACAAGGTCTGAGAACGTCTTCACCGGGGACTGAAGACCTTCAGACTGACCCGCTATCAGCGTGAAGCGGACGCCGCCCTCGTCCTCGATCGGGATTTCCTGCGCCTTGAAATGATCGAAAGACGGGGCGGTTTCCTCGTCTGCGGTCGGCAGCGCTATCCAGACCTGCAAACCGGACAACACGCTGTCGCTCTTACGGGTGTCGAGATCGGTGCGCTCTGAGTGAACGATGCCGCGCCCTGCCGTCATCCAGTTGATTTCGCCGGGGCGGATCGTTTGGTGAATGCCAAGGCTGTCGCGATGAACTATCTCACCTTCGAGCAGGTACGTGAGCGTGGAGAGACCGATGTGTGGGTGCGGTCGGACATCCAGACCTTGTCCGCCGCGAAACGCCACAGGCCCCATCTCGTCGAAAAAAATAAACGGCCCGACCATCTGGCGTTGCGGTGAGGGAAGCGCTCGGCGGACGAAGAAGCCATCTCCCAAATCGCGAGAATTCGGCACGACAACCGTGTCGACGCCTTCGGACGGGTGAGTGAGAGTGGACATAACGCATCTTCCTGAGATCTGATTGTACACGCCTCGGATCGACCGATCCCTCGAGCTGTGCGGGTCTTTTTTATCGCCACGCCAGCATCCTGTTTAGAAGGATAAATCCATAGCGTTCATTCGACAAAATCGAAAAGAGGCAGAACGATCGTCCGGATCCACGATAGCCCACATCGAGCGAAGTGCGAGCCGGACATTTCGACTTTCTCGAACAAAAGCTTCCAACTTATGCGGGTGCCTGAACAAGCCAATCACTGCCAAAACGGCATTACCAACTCATCACAGCTTGCAGGAGCGTAGATATGGCGAAGGTTCTTGTTCTCTACTACTCGACGTACGGACACATCGAGACGATGGCGCAGGCCGTTGCCGAAGGTGCGCGATCCGCAGGAGCAGAAGTCGACATCAAGCGCGTTCCTGAAACTGTGCCAGACGGTGTTGCCCGCGACAATCACTTTAAGCTCGACCAGACTGCGCCCATCGCAAGTGTTGCCGATCTCGAGAACTACGATGCCATCATCATCGGCACCGGCACCCGTTTCGGGCGCCTTTCCTCGCAGATGGCGGCATTCCTTGACCAGGCCGGCGGTCTGTGGGCACGCGGCGCACTGAATGGAAAGGTCGGCGCAGCGTTCACCTCGACCGCGACGCAGCATGGCGGCCAGGAAACAACTCTTTTCTCGCTGATCACCAACCTGCTGCACTTCGGCATGGTTGTCGTCGGGCTACCTTACAGCCACCAGGGCCAAATGTCGCTTGACGAGATCGTCGGCGGCGCTCCGTATGGCGCCACCACCATCGCCGGGGGCGACGGCAGCCGGCAACCCAGCAAAATCGAGCTGGATGGTGCACGCCACCAGGGCGAGATCGTCGCAAAGACTGCCGCGAAACTCTTCGCGTAATACGAAAAGCGCCGGTCAAGGGGGCCGGCGCACTTTTCCAACATCGGAGAATACAAAATGAACCGCGTCCTTACGATCGCGGCGAGCGTTGCTGCGTTCGCGATTTCCCTTCCGGCCGTCGGGCAGGCCAACCAGGACGCTACTGCGGTCCAAGCAGGTGACTATACCGTCGAGAGCACGCACACGCAGGTGCAGTTCTCGGTGAACCATTTCGGCATCAATGACTTCTACGGCACTTTCCCGGGCGCCAGCGGCAGCCTGTCGATCAACCCGAAGAATCTGGCGGCGGCCAGGCTGGACGTCACCGTCCCGGTCTCGTCGGTGTCCACTACCAACAAGACGCTCGATGAAGAGCTGGTAAGCGCCGACTGGTTCGATGCTGCCAAGTTCCCGACGATGCATTTCGTCTCGACCAAGGTCGTCAAGACCGGTCCAAAGACAGCAACCATTTCCGGCAACCTGACGCTGCATGGCGTGACCAAGCCGGTTACTCTCAACGCGAGCTTCAACGCCGCGGCGGTCAATCCTCTGAGCAAAGCCTATACACTCGGCTTCAAGGCCTCCGGCAGAATCAAGCGCACGGATTTCGGTGTCAGCAAGTACGCACCGCTCGTGAGCGATGAAACGACGATTACGATTACTTCGGCCTTTGAAAAGAAGGCAAATTAATTCTCTAGGTCGGCACTCTTCGCGCCCCCTCTCAGCTGAGCGTGTCGGCCCGTGTGATGCCCGTCTCTCCGGAGCGGGCATCACACTTTTTCAGGACATTATCATGCGTCAACGCACCCGCTATTCTGCGGTAGCGATGCTTCTGCATTGGAGCATTGCCGCCCTCATCATTGCGAACCTGTTCCTGGGTTGGCGCATGGGCTTCCTGAAGGGCCTTGCGCAGTTCGACATGTTCCAGCTCCACAAGTCCGTGGGTATTACCGTGCTGGTTCTCAGCATCGTTCGTCTGGTTTGGCGGATGCTCAATCCGGTCCCGCCGCTGCCGGCGGGAATGAAGGGCTGGGAAGTGGCAGCCGCCCATGTGACGCACTGGGCGTTTTACGGTTTGATGATCGGTCTGCCCCTGACGGGATGGGCTGTCGTGTCTGTCAGCCCTTGGAATATTCCAACACTGCTTTGGCACACGATCCCGTGGCCACACATCGGCCTTCTCCATGACCTTCCGATCAACGCCAAGCAGGCTGTCGAGAAGGTCGGCGGGAGCATTCACATGTATTTCGCCTTTGGCGGCACTGCCCTGATTGTGATGCACATCGGCGCCGCGTTGAAGCACCAGTTCATCTCCCGCGACGGCGTTTTGGGACGGATGGTCCCGGGCCTGCGGTCCACCCCCCATACTTCATCCGAGGCATAAGATCATGCGCGCCATCTTTCTCTATCCCATCGCCGCAACCGCACTGGCGGCATCGCTTCTCAACGCTCCCGCTGTGGCAGCCCCTGCGCCGACTTGGACGGTCAACAAGGCCCAATCGCGATTGGGCTTCCAGGCCAGCATGAACGGCCAGGCCATCAGCGGGGCATTCCGGCGCTTTGATGCGCGTATCGCGTTCGATCCCGCCAACCTTTCTGGCTCCAGCGTAGTTGCAGTGATCGATACAGGTTCGGCTGCCACCGGCGATGCCACGCGCGACGAATCGCTGCCAACGCCTGACTGGTTCAATACCAAGGTCTTTCCCCGCGCTACCTTCACCTCCAAGTCGTTCAAGAGCCTGGGCGGCAATCGCTATCAGGCAGCGGGCACGCTCAATATCCGCGGTGTTAATCGTCCGGTCGTCCTGCCATTCCAGCTGAACATCAATAGAGGGGAGGCCAGGATGCAGGGATCGCTCGTGATCGACCGCCGCTGGTTCGGGGTTGGACGGGGACAGTTCGCCTCCACTGACGCAGTGGCTGCCAATGTTCGCGTAAATGTGACTATTCAGGCCGCTCGCGCGAAATAGACGGTACGGCTCACCGAGCTACCGTTCCCCGACCACTGTGCGGCCTGACGGTGTGGCTCCAGCAAAGCTCGGTGAGTTTGATACATGCAGATATCCCCAACCTTTCAGTGGCCCTGCCGCTGGAAGGTTGGGGATATCTGCAGGTTGAAATACGGATGCACATTGCACCGCTATCTCGACACTCAGCATTCCATCGACGGCGCCTGGCAGGACGCTCCGACGGCCGCACGCTTCTCGTTGAGAACCCGGCGACCGGCGCCTAGATCTGGGCCCGGCTCATGCCGGCACGACCGATCTTGCCTGCGCACATGATGCAGCGCAGGTCCGGAGCCCGGTGCGACTATACGACGGCAGCGAGCGCAGGACATTGTCCGCCTGCTAACTCAGTAGCAGGGCAGGCCGCTGACCGAGGCCAAGCGTAAAGCGCTGGCCCTTCCCGAAATCATTGAATGCTAAAGAGGGCTAGGTCACTAAAGGGTATCCGTCATCCCAGACCCACGTGGCGGAAACGTGCCGGTCAAGCGTCTTAAGAGGGGGCGTTGCGCCCGGCGATCTTGGGGAAGTGCCAGGGCATGAGGGAATCGAGGTCCTTGTTGCTATGACCGTTGGCAAGCTTGGTGAGGGTGGCGGTGAGCCAGGCGAGCGGATCGACGTCCGAGAGTTTGCACGTTTCGAGAAGGCTGGCGAGCACCGCCCAATTGTCTGCCCCGGCATCGCTGCCGGCGAACAACGAGTTGCGGCGCGACAGGGCAATCGGGCGGATGCTTCTTTCGACCGTGTTGGTATCGAGCTCGACGCGGCCGTCGAGCAGGCAATAGGTGAGCTGCTGCCAGTGGTTGAGCATATAGTTGATCGCTTCGGCCATCTTGCCCTTGGCGCTGAACCGGCCGAGGTTCTTCGAGAGATAGTCGCGCAGGTTATCGAACAGCGGCTTCAGTATCAGCTGCCGCCCTTCGAACCGCGCCTCGGGCGAGGTGTCCCTGAGCGTCGCCTCGATCTTGTAGATCGCCGAGAAGCGACGGAGCACCTCGTCGGCAACGGGCTCCTTTTCGCGGAAATCGTAGAACTTGCGCCGCGCGTGAAGCAGGCAGAATGCGAGGGTGACGCCATTGCGGCGCTTGATCTCATTGTAGCCGGCATAGCCGTCCACCTGGAGCACCCCGGCGAAGTCGCCGAGATGGTCGATCGGATGCATGCCGCCGCGGCCGGCGGCGTACATGTAGACGACGGCGGGCGGCGCGAGTCCGCCCCATGGCCGATCGTCGCGGGCATAGGCCCACAGCTGGCCGCTCTTGGTCTTGCCGGTCCCGGGCGCCAGCACGGGCATGCGCGTCTCGTCGGCGAACAGCTTCACCGAACTTCGCAGCTCGGCGAGCAGATGCTGCCTGAGCGGAGTCAGCCACCATCCGACGCGCCCGACCCAGTCGGCGAGCGTTGCCCGGTCGAGATCGATCCCCTGGCGGGCGTAGATCTGGGCTTGCCGGTAAAGCGGAAGGTGATCGGCGTAGCGCGCGACGATGACCTGGGCGACGAGCGCGTCGGTGGGCAGGCCCTGATCGACGATGAAGCTTGGCGCCGGCGCCTGGGTGACGCCGCCCTCGTCGCAGCCGCGGCAGCCATAGCGCGGACGGCGGGTGACCAGCACGCGGAAGATGGTGGGCACGACGTCGAGGCGCTCGGTGACGTCCTCGCCGATGACATGAAGATCGTTGCCGCAGCAGGCACACTGCTTGTCTTCGATGTCGACGACCTGCTCGATACGCTCGAGATGGGCGGGCAGCGCTCCACGGTTGTTGCGGCGGCGGCGCTTTGTCTCGCCGGTCGCGTCAGCCTGGTCGATCAGCGCTTCGAGCCCGGCCTCGGCGCGCGACAAGGCAGCTTCGAGCTCTTCGAGCACGAGCTGGTACTGGTCGGGATCGAGCCGCTCGGCGCTCTGGCCGAAACGGTGGCGCTTGAACTGGTCGAGAATGTCGTTGAGGCGCTTGACCTCATCGCGGGCGGCCGCGAGCGCGTCCTCCATCTCGGCGGCCTTCGCCTCGGCGATGACGGCGGCGTGTTCGGCCGCTTTCGCGGTGGCGAGCGCGATGATCTCGCGCGCCTCAGCTTGGGCCGCAGCGCGGGCGAGCGCCTCGTTCTCGGCGTTGATGCGAACGATCTGCTGGTCGCGTTCGGCCGCCTCGGCGGTCAGCTTCGCGATGGTCGCGAGCAGCGCAACTGGGTCTTTGCAGGAGGCCGTCAGCGGGTCCATGGCAGGCATCGAATCACATGCGTAACGACGCGTCCAGCGCAGTTGACTCGGCCTGTCGCGACTATCTCACGCATCAGCGAAACCCTCGATTTTAGGCGGATTTACGCGCCTTGGCGCGCGGTGCCGACGCCAGTCCATGCCCGAGGTGAGTGCTGCCATCTGCGCCGCCGTGATCGAAAAACTGCCATCGACCGCCGGCGGCCAGGCGAATCCTTCGGCGGCCTCGGCGCGCTTGGTCATCAGCCAGATGCCGGTGCCGTCGAACCACAGAATCTTCAGCCTGTCCTTCCTCTTGGAACGAAAAATATAGGCGACTCCGCGCCACGGATCCTGGCTCAACTCGTGCTGGACCTTGGCCACCAGCGTGTCGATGCCGCAGCGGAAATCGATCGGCTTGGTGTAGATCAGCACCTTGGCGTCGCTGCCCGGCCCGATCATCGCGCCCTCAGCAGCGCTGCGATTACCGAGGCGACCAGCGTCGAACTTGCGCCGTGGGCGACCATCACTGGCACGCCGCGCACTTCCATTGCGACCTGCACCACCGCGTCCGGCAGCAGCCGCGCGTTCGCGGCCTCCGGTTCGAGCAGCACCGCCGGCACCGATGTCGGCTCGATGACCGCCGGCAGGAACATCGCCCTGTCCTCGCGCGCCGCGTCCTCCGCCATCTCGCGCAACTCGCGGCGCCAGGCATATATCTGGGCCGGAAGGACATCGAAACACGCGGCCACCTCCGCCATGCTGCACGCCGGATCGAGCGACAGCTCCACCACCGCGCGCTTCTCTTCCAGCGTCCAGCGCCGTCGGCGCCCGTTCTCCACGCCGCCACTGCCGTCGATCTCTTGCTCCACAGTCACCCCGCCGAATCAAATTACGCGATATGCACGCGGGACACTCAAAGCTCATGGCCATCTACGCCACGTGGGTCTGGGATGACGGATACACTAAAGGCGGACTGGAGGCGCTTGAAAGATCGCGCGGTTGTCATCGACAAAGTCGAAGGAGCGCGCCTGGCAAGCCCCGAGGCCTGCGAGGCGCGCTCCTGCACTCCTGCGATGGCGGTTACCTAGGCCGGTTTCGCTTCCCCGACGCGCACGAGACGGTCCACATCTTCATAGACAGGTACTGCGTCGAGGCGGCTGTCATCGCATGCACCATCGATGCACGTGCCGTCGTCAGGGCGAAACCGAGCGAAGTGCTGCACGCAAACGATCACGCCATCGACCATGAACTGATCCAGCTCGTGATTGAGCGGTAGCGAGAAGTGTGGGCACAGGTTCAGGTAGCCGCGCAGAACGCCTTCGTGGCGAATGACGAACATGCGGAACATATTGCGGCCACGTCCGAAATGAAACTCCCTTGCCCGACCTTCCTCGATCTCGACAGCGGGGCAAAGTTCGGTGCCAATGGCAGGTGCATGGGGGCGCAGCCGCCAGTAGTCGCGGATGGTCTCGGCCTCCATCCCTTCTTATGCTCCAGCCAAGCGGAAGTCATAATCGATGGCCAGCCTATCCCCGTCAGGCCGGGGGTGAACGACAAGGTCGGGTTTGACGCCGAACACTGCGTCGCTTTTCAGATAGTCATCGCCTGCAACGAAGATATGCGTGACGAGGCGGCGATAGCCCGGTGCGCTTATCATGAAGTGAATGTGGGCGGGCCGGTTCGGATGGCGGCCCAGCGCGCCGAGCATCCTGCCGACAGGCCCATCGGCAGGGATCGGATAGCTGACTGGCAGCACCGTCTGGAAGCTGTAGCTGCCATCCGGGGTCGAACGGAAGCTGGCCCTCAGATGGCCTTCTGGCTGGCCCTGGTCCTGCACGTCGTAGAGGCCGCAGGGCGCGGTCTGCCAGACTTCGATGAGGGCGCCTTCGATCGGATTTCCGTCCTGGTCGGCGATACTGCCCGAGACGAGCGTTGCATCCCCGTCTTCCGGGCGCAGCAGGATCGAGGCACCGGTTGCCAACTCACGTTGGATGCCGGAATAGAAAGGCCCAAACACGGTCGAAGGCGTGACCACGTCACCGTCGTTATGGTTGATCGCATCCACCAGCATGGACACGCCCAACGTATCCGAGAGCAGGATGAATTCCTGACGGCTGCCGGAGCAGATCTGCCCCGTCGCCGTCAGGAATTCTACCGCTGCCAGCCATTCCTCTTCAGTCAGACGCGTTTCGCGTACGGCCGCGTGGAGATGGCGGACAAGGACAGTCATGATTTCACGCAGGCGCGGGTTGGGAGCCGCAGCCATGGCATCGATGACGGCCTCGGTAAGCTCTGGGAAGATCGCACCTTTCATGATGCCGGACGCTCGCCGGCCCACGCACGGGCGATCAAATTTCGCAGATCGTCGCGTTCGAGCGACCTGGGATTCCAGTAGGCGTTCTCGACCGCCTGGTCCGCCGCCTTGTCGATGCCGTCTTCCGGCATGCCAAGTTCGCGCAACGATGCCGGCGCGTTGACCGCACGACCAAGAACGAATAGCGCCTGCGCCGGATCGTCATTCTTCAACGCCTTGCGCAGCACGTCAATGGAGTCCGGGATCGCGGGGGCGTTGTAGGCCAGCGCATGAGGCAGCACTACCGTGTGCGTTTCGGCGTGGGGCAGATCGAAAGTGCCGCCCAGCGTGTGGCAAAGTTTGTGATGCAGAGCCATGCCCACGGACCCAAGTACGGTGCCGCACAGCCATGCTCCGTAAAGCGCCTGGCTGCGGGCATCGACGTCGTCGGCCTTACGCGCGATTGTCGGCAGGGCCTCGGCCAGAGCCTCGATCCCTGCTGCGGCGAGCATCCGCATGACCGGGTTGGTATCCTTCGCGTAGAGGCCTTCCACCGCGTGCGCGATGGCGTTGATACCGCTGGTGCCCGACATTCCGACCGGCAGACCAAGCGTCAGGTCGACGTCGTAGATGACGAGTTCGGGCAGCACTTTGGGGCTCTTGAGCGTGGTCTTGCGCCCATTCTCCGTCTGGCCCAGGATCGGGGTCATTTCCGATCCGGCATACGTGGTGGGAACAGCTACCTGTGGCAGATCAGTGCGCAGCGCGATCGCCTTGGCCAGACCGATGGTGGAGCCGCCGCCGAAGGCGACCAGGCAATCCGCCTCGCTCGCCTCGATGTGCTTCAGCGCCGTGTCCGTCACTTCGACGGGAGTGTGCATGGTCGCCCCATCGAAGACACCGATGATGCTCTCCACCCCTCGGGTCAGCGCTTGCGCCTGCTCTGCCTGGTTGGGCGTGGAAAGCAGTAGCGCGCGCGTGCCTCCGACGGTTGCGATGGCCTCTTCCAGCCGGGAGATCGATCCCTGGCCAAAGAAGACGTGCGCGGTCTGACCGCAGTAAATGAAATCCTGCATGGTCTTCAGCGCTTGTAGAACGGCGGGAGATTGGCGTCGACGTTGACCCAGACCGATTTGGGCTGAGTGTACTCGCGCATCGCCTCGAAGCCCATTTCACGGCCATACCCAGACATGCCGACGCCGCCGAACGGCGAGGCGGGGTGGACGCGCTTGTAGCAGTTGATCCAGACCATGCCGGCGTGCAGCTTCTTCGCGAAGAGATGCGCGCGGGTAAGATCGTTGGTCCACAGGCCGGCGCCCAGGCCGTAGTCGGTGCCGTTGGCGATAGCGAGCGCCTCCTCATCATCCTTGAAGGTCAGGATGGTGACGAAGGGGCCGAAGACTTCTTCCTGCGCGACGCGATCGGTAGCCTTGGCGCGCACGATGGTCGGCTCCACGAAGCAACCCTTCGCGTATGCCTCGCCCTCGGGAACCTTTCCTCCGGCCAGGACCGCGCCGCCTTCTTCTTTGGCGACCTCGACGAAGGACAACACGCGCTGCTGGTGCAGTCGCGAGGTTAGCGGGCCCATCTCGGTCTCCGGGTCGAGCGGGTCGCCAATGCGGATCGACTTGGCCAGAGCGGTAAAGCGCTCGATGACCTCATCGGCAATGGATTCATGCACGATCATGCGCGAGCCTGCGATGCAGGCCTGGCCCTGGTTGTGGAAGATCGCGAAGGCCGAACCGCCAATAGCGGCGGGGATGTTGGCGTCCGCGAAGATGATGTTCGGACCCTTGCCGCCGAGTTCGAGCTGGATCTTCTTGAGGTTCGAAACCGAGGCCTCGACGATCCGGCGCCCCGTGGCGGTGGAGCCGGTGAAGGCGACCTTGCCAATGCGGGGGTGTTCGGCGATGCGCTGCCCCGCGGTGTGGCCATAGCCGGTGACGATGTTGATGACGCCGGCGGGAATACCGACTTCCATCATCAACTCGCCAATGCGCAGCGTGGACAGCGGAGTGATTTCCGAAGGCTTGATGACCATCGTGTTGCCGGCAGCCAGGGCCGGGCCCATCTTCCAGCTGGTGAACATCAGCGGGAAGTTCCAAGGCACGATGGCACCGACTACACCGATCGGCTCACGCTCGACATAGTTCAGGAACCCGGCATCGACCGGTACCACCGAACCTTCGAGCTTGTCGGCCATGCCGCCGAAATAACGGAAGCACAGCGCTGTGCGCGGAACGTCGAGCGAGAGGCAGTCGCGGATCGGATGGCCGGTGTCGGTCGCCTCCAGACGGGCGAGATCGGCGGTTTCCTCCTCGATGCGGTCGGCGAGCTTAAGCAGCAGGCGGCCGCGCTCGTGTGCGGGCAGCGCTCGCCATGCTGGCAGTGCCGCTTCTGCGGCCGCGACGGCCCGATCGACATCTTCCGCCGTGGCCTCTGCGATGTGGGCGATTATGCTGCCATCGTAGGGGTTCTCTACCGGGATCGTGGTGCCTGCCGAGCCATCCACCCATTCACCGCCGATCAGCAGCTTGGTCTGGATGGTCTTGAGAGTCTTCGGGTCGTCGAGGGCCATGGGGATCGCTCCTTTAGAAGAGGAAGAAGGCATTCAGCAGGCCGGTGAGCTGCTGGTCCTTGGAGTAGTTGTCGAACAGACGGCCAGGGCCATCGTGGATGTCGTAGCGGGCCTCGGCGCGGAGGCGGATGGCCGGGGTCAGTTGGTACTCGACATTGCCGGTGGCCGCGTAGACGTCACCGCGCACCCCGGCCCAGAGCGCATGAGCGCCCTGTTCGTCGGTGAACCATTCGGCGCGGCCATTGACGCTAACTTTGTCGCTCAGGCTATAGCGCGCGCCCAGGTTGGCGCCGTACCACCGTGCCTTGGGTGATCGCCCAAGGCACGAATGCGATGTCACCGGCCTCCTGCTGACCATAGCTGGCTTCCATCGCCACCTGAAACTTCGGGCTGAGGCTGTGACTGACGGTCAGGAAGCTGGAAAGGCGGCCAAGGTACTTGCCGGTGGAGCTGAGCGCGAAATAGGGGGAACCGCCTCGGCCCGGTGCGGGGCCGAAGTCGTTCTCGCCATTGCCATAGATAGCTTCGAGATCAACCCAGGTGCGCATGTCCGCGCTGCGCCAGCGCAGGCCACCGATGAAATCGAGATTCTTGTTGCGGTTGTCCCAGTCGTTCCAACCCAGCACGACACCATAATCGACTGAGAAATGGCCTGCTGGCCCACTCGCTACGCGTGTCTGCGCCAGCGCGCCGACGTGCTTGGCAGGACCGTGCTGGAAGCCATACGTGTGGGTGGCGAACCAGTTGGGCGGATTGAAAGCGTTTTCGAGCGGGGTCTGGAAACTGCCGATCATCACGCTCGTTCCTTTCAGGAACGGCAGGTAGATGTCGGCATAGGCCTGCGTTACCCCGAGCTTGAGATCCTTGTTGCGATCGAAGTGGAAATCGCCGTCGAGCCCAGACAGCTTGAGGAACTGCACGTCCTGCCCATAGATCGCGGTCACGTTGAAATCGACGGTGACGTGTTCGGGCGTGGGACCAGGAAATGGTCCGACACGGTTGTGAACGCCAGCCCCCGGCCCGAACGAGAACGGTGGGCAAGCCCGGCCGCTACATAGCATGACGCCCAGCTGGTTGAGATTGAGGCCGCGCTCGGTGTTGAAGAAAGCTGCGGGCGACACGTCCTTGCTGTCGTTGGTGGAGGTGACGGCCGAAGCCTCTCCCCATCCCAGCAGCATTATCTTATGGCTTTCCAGGCCGTCACCCAGCACGGCGCGCGCCAGAGCACCAGCCGGATTGGATGCTACAGCCGAGCCCGCATTTGGCGGGGACTCATCAGCGGCGGCAGGAGCGGGTGGGCCCACTTTCTGCGGCGCAGAGGCCTCTTGTGCGGTGGCAGGAAAAGCCATCAATACTCCAAGGCCCGCACCGATGAGCGCGAGCGAAACACCTTTCTTCATATCCATCCCCCCTCGGGAACGGCCCGGCTCAACTGGCCGGGTCCGTCCGTGTGTTTTCAAAAGTTCAGAAAGTGACCGGGACCACCGGTGCGGTGCCGTCGGCGATCATCTGCGGGATCTTTGGCGAACCATTTTCCCAGACCAGCAACATCGAGCGCTTGGTCGAATAGCCCTGGTGCCGGATATCGGCCGGCATGCAGCAGATATCACCGGCCCGGGCGGTGACGCGGGCGCGCGGCTTGCCGCTTTCCTTGTCCTTCACGTCCCAGACGATCTCGTCCGAAAGCTGCAGGAACCATTCGCATCGATCATTGCCATGCTCGACCGGCAGAATGAATTCCTCAGAGGTGGGGCAGAACAGACTGTCACCCACCACCGAGCAGACGCTGGGGTTCCAGGTTACGTCAGAACGCGACAGATAGCCGAACAGGTTGTACGCGCTCACTTCAGCTTCGAAGCCTGGCTCGGCCTCGACCACCGGCTGCTCTTGCGGAACGTCGGCAAACTGGCGATTGACGGGAAAGCCATTGGCGTCGGTGCGGACCGGGGTATCGCCCGGCAGACCGACCATGCGCCGCGCAGTAACGCGCTGACGACTGATCGCTTCATCGTTGTTGCCGTTCTTGATGCCCCAGGGCAGGCCAGTTTCCATCGGCGCGGCAAAGGGATCGTAGCCTTCGACGGTCCAGTCCGAGAGAATGTCCTTGAACACGGCCATCAGGGCGCTCGACTTGAAGCGTTCTTCATGGTCGCGACCGGCGTTGCGATACGCATCGTTGAAGCGGCCAGCGAACATCGTCACTTCACCGTAGTGATTGATGGTGCCGAAGACGTGGTCGAAGTTCACGACACCGTAGAAGAAGCCCCAGGCCACGTCGCGCATCATCGCACGCAGGAAGGCGTCGATCGGGATGATGTGCGATCCGCCGGGCCAGGTCAGACGCGCGAAGTATTCGTCACGCGTGAACGTGAAACCACCGGCGCGAAACGAGCGGTAGCCCGTCTCATTGTTGATAGCCAGATGCTCGGTATCGGTGCGTGCTTTGCTATCACCGAAATCGATGATCTCAAGTGCTTCGGACATAGCCATGATTGGTCTCTCCAACTTTCTCGTGATTGGGAAGGACAGAGGGGCTCAGGCCGCCTCGGTCTGGCAGATCTCGCCCCACTTCTGGACTGTCACTGCGCCCTCGATGGACTGGAACAGCATCGCTGCAGGCTGCTCGGCGTAGAAACGGTAAGCCGCGCCGACCGGCAGCAGTGCCATGTGCCCGCGCCGAAGAACGATACGGCCCATCTTGCGACCTTCGGGAAGTGCCTCACCGATCGCTACGGCGCCTTCGCTATCGGGATCGACATAAGCGTCGGAATTGTCGAGCTTGAGCAGATGGACTTCGATCTGCCCGTCCATGGCGAGTACGAATTCGTCGTGAGCGCAGCTGAACCAGCCCGACGTGCCTTCCGCACGAGCGGATTCGATAACGTATTCAAAATTCTTGCCTACGGCGACCCTCTCGTAGGGCGCGGCATTGGCAGCGACTTCAAAGACGTTGGAGAAAACGTAGTTGCGGGGATCGTCATCGATGATCTCGACACCGCCCTTGCGATAGTCGGTCAAAGCGCCGAATTTGGTGACCACGTCGGCCATCTATCTCTTCCTCTCGTGAATTGTCGGAAACCCTAGGTTCCTTCGATACGACGATAGGTAGGTGAGCAACCGGGTCACGCCCTGCACAAAGGTAGCGTTGTTCTGCACGTTTCAGGAGCGCTGCGACGAACCGGTCGGACGTTCAGGTACTGCGCAGCGCCGCCGGTATTAGACGGCGCCATGACGCGATCGAGCCGGCTGCCGTCACGAGCCGGCAGGTCCTGGCTAAAGCCTAGACTGGAATGCGCAAGGAGACGCTCAGAGGCGCAGCGCGCGCCGGTATGCGGCCGGGGTTGTGCCCTGCTGGCGGCCAAACAGGCGGGTCAGATGTTCCTGATGGCTGAAGCCGCAGCGATATGCGATTTCTGCGATCGGCAGATCGCCGGCCAGCAGATGGCGTGCGCGTGATACTCTCATCTCGATGAGGTACTGGTGCGGTGCCTTGCCCGTGGATCGCTTGAACTGACGGGCGAAATGAATCGGGCTGAGGCCCACTGCTTCGGCCAGATCGTCGATGCTCAGCGACTCTTCCATGCGCTCCTCGATCACGTCGTGAACCGCTTCAAGCTGCCGCTGGTTCAGGCCGGTGATCCGGGGCAACTCTGCCTGAAGACCGCAAGAATGGTGCCGCACGATCTGGGCCGCCAGCAGTCGAGCAACGCCGTCGGCAAAGAAATCGGATTGGTTATCGGCCATCATGCCGCAGACCATGCGGCCCATCTGCTCGATCAGCGGATCGCGCTCGCCGAACCGGGGAAGAAACTCGACCTTCTCCGGATCGCCCTTGCACAATTCCTGCGCGGCCGCCCGAATAAGGCTCCGACGGATGTAGAGGTGTATGGTTTCCAGAGGCGCCGTCAGCGATACCCCGAAATCCTGATTGGGAGGAAGCACGAACAGGCCGCCTGGAGCTATCCTTTGCTTCTCCTGTTCGCCGCTGAGATTGCGTTCGACACGCACTGGACCAGACAAGTGCACGATAATCAGATGGTCGTCGCGGCCTTCGAAGCGATCGCTGTAGGGCCGTTCGAATTGATGCGAGGCGTAAAGAGAGCGCCAGCCCAGCGTATCGCTCGACTGCACAATCTGATGCTCAGGGCGCATCAGAATTCCATGTGTTTCCGTGACCTTGAAGGCGTCTGCGGAACCAGCTCGCATTGAAAACTCTCCCAGACGCCTGCTTCGGCGTTTCTTCGTCTTACCACTAGATCGGGCAGGATTGCACGACTCAGTTGACGGCCTATAGCACCCTTTATAAATTGAACGATAAACATACTCAATACACGATAATCGTTCAACGGAGGCGATGTATGCCGAGAAAGATATTCGACGACCCCAGAGCGGCGCTGGAAGGTCTGCTGTTCGATGGCATGACAATCATGTCAGGAGGCTTTGGGCTATCGGGTAACCCGGAAAGCCTGATTCCGGAGATCAGGAGCGCGGGGGTTAAGGGTCTCACAGTCATATCCAACAACGCCGGCGCCGATGGCTTTGGCTTGTGGGCGCTGCTGGAAAGCCGCCAGGTGCGTAAGATGATCTCATCGTACGTCGGAGAGAACAAACTGTTCGAGCAGCAGTATCTTTCGGGCGAGCTTGAGCTGGAGCTCAATCCTCAAGGTACGCTTGCAGAGCGCATCCGCGCGGGCGGTGCCGGAATTCCGGCGTTCTACACTGCAACCGGCGTCGGCACCGTCGTGGCGGAGGGCAAGCCAGTCGAGGAATTTGACGGCAAGGCTTACGTGCGTGAAACCTGGCTGCGCGCTGATCTGGCGATCATCAAAGCCTGGCGCGCGGACCCGTCCGGCAACCTTATGTTCCGCAAGACCGCGCGCAATTTCAATCCGAACATGGCGACCGCTGCGAAAGTGACGGTGGTTGAAGTGGAGGAGATCGTCGAGCCCGGCACGTTCGATCCCGATACGATCCACACGCCCGGCATCTACGTCGATCGGATCGTTCTATCCACCATCAACGAAAAGCGCATCGAAAAGCTGACGACGCGCGAGCGGGAGAGCGCATGATGACGCAGAACACGAGTGGCTGGAGCCGTGAACAGATGGCCGAGCGCGCTGCGCGAGAGCTTGAGGATGGTTACTACGTCAATCTAGGCATCGGCATACCCACTCTGGTCGCCAACTATGTGCCCCATGACATCGAAGTCACCTTGCAGTCGGAGAACGGCATGTTGGGCATGGGCCCCTTCCCTTATGCCGACGAAGTTGATCCGGACCTCATCAATGCCGGCAAACAGACCATCACGCAATTGCCCACCTCCAGCTTCTTTTCCTCCGCAGACAGCTTCGCGATGATCCGGGGAGGCCATATCGATCTTACCGTTCTTGGCGCCATGGAAGTCTCTGCCAGCGGTGACATCGCCAACTGGACGATCCCGGGCAAGATGGTGAAGGGAATGGGAGGCGCAATGGACCTGGTCGCCGGCGTCAAGCGTGTGGTCGTGGTGATGGAGCACTGCAACAAGCACGGTGCTCCCAAGATCCTGGAGGAGTGCTCGCTGCCGCTTACCGGCCAGAACGTAGTGGACCTGATCGTCACCGACTTGTGCGTGTTGGCCTGCGACAAAGTAGCAGGCGGCCTGACGCTGGTGGAACTGGCGCCAGGCATTACCGCGGAGCAGGTCGTCTCCAGCACCGCAGCAGCCGTCGATATCTCGGCCTTTGAAGCGGAGGCGGCCTAATGGCACACGCTTTCCTATGCGACGCGGTCCGCACACCGATCGGACGGTTCGGCGGGGCACTTGCTCCGGTGCGAGCGGACGATCTGGCGGCAATTCCGATCAAGGCCTTGCTGGAGCGCAATTCCGGGCTTGATCCTGCCGCCATCGAGGAGGTGTTTTTGGGCTCGGCCAACCAGGCGGGCGAGGACAACCGCAATGTCGCGCGTATGGCGGCGTTGCTGTCGGGCTTGCCCACCAACGTGCCCGGCACCACGCTCAACCGCCTCTGCGCCAGCGGTGCCGACGCGGTGGGCACCGCGGCACGCGCCGTCGTCTCAGGCCAGATCGACCTGGCCATCGCGGGCGGAGTCGAAAGCATGACCCGCGCGCCGCTCGTCATGGGCAAGGCCGAGAAGGCCTGGTCCCGTACACCAAGTATTGAGGATACGACGATTGGCTGGCGCTTTGTCAATCCGGCCATGAAGGCGCTCTACGGCGTTGATTCCATGCCGGAAACAGGCGAGAACGTAGCACGAGACTATGGCGTCAGCCGCGCCGATCAGGACTTCTTTGCCCTCCGCAGCCAGCAGCGCGCGGCGGTGTCACAGGCAAACGGCTTCTTCGCGGAAGAGATCGTTCCGGTCACGATCACCGGTCGGAAGGGCAATGTTATCGTCGATCGCGATGAGCATCCGCGTCCCGAAACTACCGCGGAAGCGCTGGCGAAGCTTAAGCCGATTGTACATACCGATGGGACTGTCACGGCAGGCAATGCCTCAGGCGTGAATGACGGTGCGGCTGCGATGCTCATCGCTAGTGAGGCGGCGTTGAAGGCGCACGGCCTAACGCCGCGCGCACGGGTACTCGGCATGGCGACCGCTGGCGTCGAACCGCGTGTGATGGGTATCGGCCCGGTTCCCGCCAGCAGGAAGCTACTTGCTCGGTTAGGCCTGACGATTGACGACTTCGATCTTATCGAGATCAACGAGGCGTTCGCCAGCCAGGTCATCGCTTCGATGCGCGAACTTGGCGTTGATCCTGGGGATGAGCGTCTGAACCCGAACGGCGGCGCGATCGCACTAGGCCATCCATTAGGTATGTCCGGCGCGCGCCTTGCCCTGACGGCTGCGCATTCGCTGCAGCAATCGGGCGGGAAACGCGCCCTGGTGACAATGTGCATCGGCGTCGGTCAGGGGCTGGCGCTGGCGCTCGAACGTGCCTGATGATCTGGACATCGACTGATTCGCGCTCCATGTCCGCCGATGTCCCAAAAGCGGGGACAGGAGCACGAATGAGCGAACCACATCCCGACTTCATGCAGTCCCTTGCCCGGGGACTGCAGGTACTCGAAGCGTTCCGGGAGTTGGGCGCGGGGCAATCGATCGCTAGTTTGTCGACGCATACCGACCTACCGCGCGGCGTGATTGCGCGATGCCTATATACGCTATCAGAGCTTGGCTACGTCGGAAGGAGAGAACGGCTCTATCACGTTCTTCCCGGCGTCTTGCGTCTCGCCGATGCATTTCTTTCAGATCGATCCCTCTCGGCATTGGCGCAACCGGTGCTGGAGGGGTTGCGCGACGAGCTTGATGAATCCTGTTCTCTCGCCGTCCTCGACGGCGCGGAGATCCTTTACGTCGCGCGTGCGTCACGAAGCCGGATCATGTCTATCGGCCTGCATGTGGGCTCAAGGCTTCCAGCGTGGGTTACATCGATGGGCCGCGTGCTTCTGGCATCGCTCGCGCCGGCTGAACGCGATACCCTGCTGCCGCAAGAACCTCTTCCACGTCTGACCCCCCTAACGCTCGTGGACCGAGCTGCACTGGAGAAGGTCTTGGAAGGCGTCGTCGGCAACGGTTATGCCATCGTCGACCAGGAGCTGGAAATCGGCCTGCGTTCAATCGCAGTGCCGGTATGCAACGAAGCGGGCTGCACGATTGGCGCCCTGAACGTCGGTACCAATGCGCTGGAGCGCAGCCTCCAGGACCTGGAAAAGACCATACTGCCTGCACTGACCAGAGCAGCATCGTCACTGGGCCGCCAGGCTCACCTTTCGGGGTAACGGGCAGGCCGAAGAACGTCTGGGCTACCTCACGTGCCAATCATGCGGATCTTTGCGCTATAGCGCAGAGGCAGCGCACTCGCCCATACAGTCGCAATCACGCCTCCGCCTCGACGAATGATCGTGACGTACCATACCCGTGAACCTGCGATCGTCTCAAGACGTGCAATTGCCAGGACTTCGCTGCCCAGGGCGTGAGCCCGGATCAGATGAGGTGGCGTTGTTCGCGTAGCCCATAGGATCGGTGTCCTCGTGCTCGATCTCGACTAACGGTATGGCCTGACGGTCCTGACGGTCGCTGGGGCAGTCAGGGTGGGGACCGGAAACCAGTAAGCCAAACTATCGCCTGAAAAACCCAATCGACGGCCCGCCAATCGTTCACGAGAAAGGGGAGCGGAGACATCCACTCCCCTGAAATGCGCGGCGACTGACAGGATGCGAGCGTAGCGACAATCAAGATGAGAATCGGTTGTTGGGGTGTCGGTGAAGGGCGGAGGGCGTAGCCCGAAGCCCGTAGCCGAGACCCCAACAACCGATGGCCCTTTAATGGAGGAGCCGCAGATCGTCGGGGCCGACCCAATATTCATTGGCATATCCAGATTGGAGGGAGATGCCGTGAGTGCCGGGTTGCCAAGTCAACGATCATCAAATGAGGCTTTTCATGAAATTGCGACAGACCAACCCGGTCCCGGTGGCTGCGGCGAAGGCCGGGTTCAGCACCGCGACGGGCTACCGGATCGCGAGCGATCCGGTGCTTCCTTCACACCGTAAAGCGCCCCGCGGCCGACGGCGACCTGATCCGTTGGAATCGATCTTCGAGAGCGAGATCGTACCAATGCTGAAGGCGGCACCTGGCTTGCGGGCGGTGGCGATCTTCGAGGAGATGCGCCGTCGCCATCCCGATCTCGATTTTGGGGTTCGCCGCACGATGGAGCGTCGTATCCGTGCCTGGCGGGCCGTTCATGGCCCGGAACAGGAAGTGATCTTCCGCCAGACTCATGAGCCGGGGCGAATGGGCCTTTCGGACTTCACCGACATGAGGAGCCTCAAAGTCACGATCGCGGGTGCGCCCCTCGATCACCTGCTTTACCACTTCCGCCTGGTGTGGTCAGGCTTCGAACATGCCCATGTCATCCTGGGCGGCGAGAGCTATGTCGCATTGGCTGAGG
Source organism: Sphingobium cloacae (assembly GCF_002355855.1). NCBI lineage: Bacteria > Pseudomonadati > Pseudomonadota > Alphaproteobacteria > Sphingomonadales > Sphingobiaceae > Sphingobium > Sphingobium cloacae. Next base: position 23,435 of record NZ_AP017660.1, on the reverse strand, counting down.
GGCTGCAGAACGCGCTTTGGATGCTGGGCGGCGCGCCGGGCGAACACCGCAGCGACAGTCTGTCGGCCGCGTTTCGCAACCTTGATGCCGATGCCCGTGCGGACTTGACCACACGCTACGACGCCTTGTGCGAACATTATGGCATGACGCCGACCCGCAACAACCGCGGCATCGCACATGAGAATGGCAGCGTCGAAAGCTCCCACGGCCATCTCAAGGCGGCGGTGGAGGATGCGCTGGCGATGCGTGGATCGACCGACTTCGAGGACCTCGCGGCCTATCGCAGGTTCATCGACGAGATCGTTGCCCGAAAGAACCGGCGCAGTGCCGCCCGCATCGACACCGAAAGGGCAACGCTCAAACCGCTACCTGATCGTCGCACCAGCGACTACGAGGAACATATCCTTCCCGTCACCTCGTCCAGCACCTTCGTTCTGCGCAAGGTGTTCTACACGGTGCCGTCACGGTTGATCGGGCATCGACTGCGTGTGCGCCTCTACGATGATCGGCTCGATCTGTTCCTGGGCGGCAGTTATCTCATGACCCGGCCACGCGGTCGCCCGAAAAGCGCTACCGAACATGGCTATGTGGTGGATTACCGTCACGTGATCCATAGCCTCAGGCGTAAGCCGATGGCCCTGCTGCAGCTGACCTATCGCGACCAGTTGTTCCCGCGCGAGGCGTACAGGCTCATGTTCGAACGGCTGCTCGAAGCCATGTCCGAGCGTGACGCTTGCCGTAAGATGGTCGAGTTGCTGTCCATGGCCCATGAACGGGCCTGCGAGGCCGAGCTTGCCGATCTTCTCGCCCAGGACCTTGACGAAGGCCGGCTGCCTGACATCGCCGCGTTGCGAACGCGCTTCTCGCCCGATCCGGCCGCGCTGCCCGAGGTGGTGGTCGAGCTTGGCCCCCTGACCGACTACGATGCCCTGCTGCTGGGAGAGGCCGCATGACCAAGGCCCATAACGTCGATGCCCAGCGCCTGAGCTTCATCCTCAACGAGTTGAGGCTTCCTGCCATCAAGGTGATCTGGCCCGAGTTTACCGAACGTGCCGACAAGGAGGGCTGGCCCGCCACCCGACTGCTCGCTGCACTTACCGAGCATGAAATGGCCGAACGTGACCGGCGTAGGATCGAACGTCATCTGAGCGACGCACGATTACCACCGGGCAAAACGCTCGACAGCTTCGCCTTCGACGCCGTGCCGATGGTCTCGCGGGCGCAGGTCACGGCCATGACCTCGGGCGACGGATGGCTGGAAAAGGGCGCCAATCTCATCCTGTTCGGCCCGCCGGGCGGAGGAAAGAGCCACTTGGCGGCAGCCATCGGCCTGCAACTTGTCCAGAATGGTTGGCGCGTGCTGTTCACCCGCACGTCCGAGCTGGTCCAGAAGCTTCAGCTCGCGCGCCGCGAACTGGCGCTCGAATCCGCCATCGCCAAGCTCGACAAATACCACCTGCTCATCCTGGACGACCTCGCCTATGTCGCCAAGGATCAGGCTGAAACCTCCGTGCTCTTCGAGTTGATCAGCGCACGCTATGAGCGCCGATCCATGCTCATCACGGCCAACCAGCCCTTCGGCGAATGGAACCGGGTCTTCCCGGATCCCGCCATGACGCTCGCGGCCGTCGACCGTCTCGTTCATCACGCCACCATCTTCGAGATGAATGTCGAGAGCTATCGTCGCAGGGCCGCCCTCCAGCGACAGACAGGGGCTGGAAGGACCCCAAAATACGCGACAATCAAATCCATCGAGAAAATGTCGATCAGCGACAATCAGAGCGAAGAATCGCCCTTGCCAGCGACAATCTAACCCGGCACCATGAACCCGCCGCGACAATCTGTTCTCATCCTGATAGTCGCTGACCTCTCACCCAGATCGTCGCGCTATACCTGAAACGGGTATCTGGAAAGTTGATGGATTAATCCGTGATCGCCAGCTTCCTCGGGGCGGTCTCCTTCAGGAAGAACATCAGCAGCACGCCGATCGCCAGTCCGCCAAGGGCCAGGTAGAGCATCGACTGGATGCCGTACGTCGCGATCAGGTAACCGGCTACGACGAGAGCAAGGCCACCACCGAAGACTTCGCCGACGCCGATGATGAGGCCGGCAGCGGTCGAGACCATGCCTGGAGGCGCAGATTCCGCAGCGATTGGGCCAGAAATCAGCGAGAGAAGGCCGAAACTGCAGACGGTAGCGCCGAACAGGGTGCCGAACAGGGGCAGAATTGACGCCCCGGTGTTGATGAACGCGAAGACGAAGATCGCGCCGCCGAGGAAGCCGAGGATCGCCATCGGGCGACGGCCGTAGATGTCCGAGAGCGTGGGAAGAATCCACTGACCGGCAAAGCCGCCGAAGCCGATAGCAGAAGCGGCCGAAGCAGCGGCCCATGCGTCGAGATGCAGGTGTTCGGTCAGGTAGAGCGGTGCGAACGCAGCCAGGGTGAAGATCCCGCACATGGCGCACAGCAGACCCAGCATACCGATGCGGACGTTACGCACTTTGAGTACCTGACCGATCGAGGCGCTGGGCTCGCTGGGCCGATGGGACACGCTGTCCGACTGCGTCGCAGCTGGCGTGCGATCACGAATGCACATCCAGATCAACGCGCTCAGAATAAGGCCAGGCACGGTGACGAGCAGGAACACCCCGCGCCACGTCGTGAAGCTCAGTAGCCATGCGGCAATGAAAGGCCCGAACCCGAGCCCGAACAGGGCGAACATGCTCTGTTGCAGACCTTGGTTGAAGCCGATGCGCGAGGGTTTGGAAGCTTCGGCGACCGCAGCAAAGCTGGTGGGGCAGAAGGCGCCTTCGGCCACGCCCATGACCCCGCGGATCAGCAGCAGGCTCATGAAGCCGCCAGCAAGACCAGACACACCCGATGCCAAAGAAAAGAAGATCAATGATGGGATCAGGACCTTGCGACGGCCGATCCGATCGGAGAGGCTGCCAAGAAACATCGCAGCGGCTCTGTTGCAAACTGATCCGATTTTCGGTGATCTGTCTTGCCGAGAGTGAGGGTGGCGCGATGTCAGGGTTCAAAGGGCGGCATTTTGAGGGTGAGATCGTGCTTTGGGCGGTGCGATGGTACTGCCGGTATGGCATCAGCTACCGGGATCTTGAGCAGATGATGGGCGAACGTGGCGTGAATGTTGACCATTCCACGATCTACCGCTGGGTTCAGAGATACGCCCCGGAGATCGAGAAGCGGCTGCGCTGGCAATGGCGCCGCCCTGCCTCGACGAGTTGGCGGGTCGATGAGACCTATATCAAGGTTCGTGGTGCCTGGACGTATCTGTATCGCGCGGTCGACAAGGACGGGAACACGATCGATTTTTATCTCTCGCCAACGCGGAATACGAAGGCTGCGAAGCGTTTCCTGGGCAAGGCGCTGGGCGGGTTGAAGGACTGGGAGAAACCCGAGATCATCAATACCGATAAGGCGCCGACCTACACCGCCGCCATTGCTGAACTGAAAGCGGAAGGCAAATGTCCCAAGGATACCCAGCATCGCCAGGTGAAGTATCTGAACAACGTCGTTGAGGCTGACCATGGCAAGCTGAAGCAGCTGATCCGGCCGGTGCGGGGTTTCAAGACACTGAAGACGGCGTATGCGACGATCAAAGGCTTCGAGGTGATGCGGGCCCTGCGCAAGGGACAGGCAGCTGCCTTCAATCTCACCCGCGACATTTGCGGCGAGGCGCGGCTGGTCGAGCGTGCCTTCGGCCTCGGCGCTTGCGCCCTCACCGAAGCCATTCAACTCATCGGCAAACGGATGGAACTTGAAGCAGCCTAATGGGCACCGCTCGAACAGCCATGAGACGAACTGCGCCCGTCATCACAGTTTGCAACAGAGCCATCTAGGCGGCGAGCGCGGGCGCGCAGGTCCAGCGGTCGCCCTGCCAATGAAACCCTACCCGCTGCGCGTTGCCGATCGCGGGCGGCTCGCCCTTGCGCCAGAAAGCGCGCATCTTGGCCCGATCGTCCAGATGGGCGTCGGCGACGATCGCGCGCGCGGCCTGGATGAACTGCCCATGCCCGAACACATAGGCCAGCGATCCCGCAGGCATGGCGGCGAGGCGCGTTAGCGCCGCCTCGCAGCGCCGTAACAGGGTGCTGAAACTCTCCGCCCCTTCCCCGTCGCAGTAGTCAGGATCGGCCTCGCGCCAATAGCGTTCTAGGTGCGGCATCCGTTCGGCGCTGCGCGTGCCGTTCCAGCGCGCAGGTTGCAAATAGGTGAACTCTTCGATCGGCCACACTTCCACCGGCACGCCTGGAAAGCGCGCGATCGTCGGCGCGGCCGTCTGCCGGGTGCGGGTATAGGGCGAGGTGACGATGAGCGCGGGCGCTTGCGTCCAGCTCGCCGCGACCGCGCGCGCCTGTTCGTGGCCGCGCTCCGTCAGCGCGATCGTCGCGAGATCGTGGCAGGGCACGCCGGCGTTGCCGGTGTTTTCGCCGTGGCGGATGAAGATCGCTCTCATGTCCGGTTAGGCGGCCCGGTATAGCCCATTGCTGGCTTCCCAGCCCCGGCACGCCAGCAAGATTGGTTTCGGCACCTTCTTTTCGCCGTTGGAGTAGTAGGCGACCATGCGGCGCGAGACGCCAAGCGCATCGGCCGCCTTCGACAGCGACAGCGCATGGCGCAGCCGCCATTCGAGGAAGGCGCGCACATCGCCATGCCCGGTTGCCGACAGCGTTTCGAGCCACAGCATGTCCGCGCCCAGCTCCGCACCCGAAGGCCAGGCCAGGCTATGACCCCAATCGCCCACTTCGACCTTGGCGAACTCGCCCGGATCGCGCAGCGCGGCAAAGGCGCGATCGGCGAGGACCGCGCCAAGATCGAGATCAGCCGCCGTCCCTTCCGACCAGGACAGATGCAGCGATGACGGCCCGGTCGCGCGCACGGCGGTAATGGTGCGGGCCTTGTCGGTGATGTTCATCCGTTCAACTCCTGCCACGTCTGCATGAGCAAAGCCTGATTAGGCCGCGCCCATTCCAATGCGTCCTTCAAGACCGCCGCCGACACGGTGCCCACGATCACGTCAAACGATGCAATCGCCACCGAGCAGCGGAAATCCGGGCCTTCGATGTGGAAATGCGGCACGCCATGATCGCGGCCATAGACGGCAATTTTCCAGCGGGGACCGCGAAACATCGTGACCATGCTTCAATGTAGTGCAAAGGTTGCACTAGTGCAAGGCTGATAGCCAAAATGATCTAAGCGCCTGGCGCTGGCACCGTGGCCCTACTCGTTGCGCTCCCCAAGCCCGCAAGCGGTCCTGGCCCAAGGTTCCGGCCCACATGGCGGGCGAGATCGCGTGCGCGGATCTCGCGGCACCCTCGCCGATTACCGGCGATGTAGGCGATCGGGCGTCCAGCCTTCAATTCGTCGCCGGGTTCCGGCGGCCGATCAGGCACCTTGTCGAGAATGCGGTCGAGATCACCCACCGCACGACCTTTGGAGCGCCGCGCGAAAAACTCGGCCGCCGTTTCGGGTCGATCAATCGTCATCATGGAGATCAGACATAAGCGCCTCAACGCTGGTGAAGCGCACGCCCTTGCCAGCTTCCAGTTCTTCGATCGCATCGCGCGTAGCAGCGCGGCCCATCAACTCGGCCTCCAACTTCGCCTTATGGGCCTCATTACGCGCGCGGCGCTCGGGACTCCAATCTTTCATAAGATCGGAAAAGGGGCGATGGCCGGCCATTCTATCAATCCTTCTAGGTGAGAATCTGGATGCCGCGCCGCTTCACCAGCGTCAGCAAGGCGAGCGCCGCGCCAGTCGGCCGCATCGTGCCGGCCTCCCAGCGCTGGACCGTGCGCTTGTGCGCCCACAGCAAGCGCGCAAACCCGGCCTGGCTCAAACCGCTCTCCTGGCGCACCGCCGGATTTCGGCCGCCTCCATCGGTGGATAAAGGATTTCGCCGTTTCGATCAGTCCCCGTCATGGTCGTTCATCCCGGCCATGCCGGCTGCTGCGCCGGCTTCGGCGATGGCGTCGTTGATTTCCTCGATCGTGAACCGCGCGCCGTTGCCCTTCACTATCCCGCGCAGGTCATCCCACGAGCTTTTGCGCGGTGCCGGCGGCGCGATGCCCGCCGCCGTCGCGGCGGTCATCAGGTCATCCAGCGAGAATCTGTTAAACTTCCCGCGCAGGAGGTCGTTGAGGCGGGGCGGCGTCAGCCCGAGCCGCTTGGCGGCCTCGCCCAGCGGCACGTCCCACGACTTCACCCGCGCGGTGATGCCCCGCATCAGGTCCGCGCGCGTCCTCAACTCCGTCGCCTCCTCCGGCGTGTCGGCGATTGCGTCAAAGACGCAGGCGAAGGTTTCGACCTTCATGTCGTCGGCGTTCATTGCCCTGCCTTCCAAACGTTCGGCCGTCGAGCCGATTACTCGAACAGTTCCGAATGGGTTCCCGCGCGCACGAAGTTCACCAGATTGCCCTCAATCGTGTAGATCAGCAGGAAATCGCCGCCGATATGGCACTCGCGATGATCGCTCCAATCGCCCTTGAGGGCGTGGTCCAGCCATTCCGGGCCAAGCGGCGCATCGTTGGCGATGAGCAGCATCATCGCTTCCTTGAGCTGGTTCATGTTGTAGCGGCCGCTGCGCGACAGCCGCTCCCAATCCTTGACGAACCGCTTTTCGTAGGATGCCTCTCTTGGGAACGAAGCCCGCTTACTGCTGGCGGGCTTCTTGGTCGAGGGCATCGAACAGTTCCTTGGGATCGGTGAAGCGCGCACGACGCGCCTTCATGGTCGCGCGGGACGATTCGATCGCGGCGCGCGTCTCGGCGTTGGGCACCTTCAGCTCGAACGGCAAGGCATGGTCCTTGGCGACCCGCGTAAGCGTCATGCGGACCACATCGGAAACCGTCAGCCCCAGCTCGGCTAGGACGGCGGCGGCTTCATCCTTCAATGTTTCGTCGATGCGCGCACGCACGAACGCGGTAGCAGCCATTGGAATCTCCCTAGTCAGACGAACGATGTAGCTCATTTGAGCAACAATTTCAATCTAGGCGAGGAGACTGCGCCTGCCGCTGCGCGGCACCGTGGCTCTACTCGCTTCGCTCCCCAAGCCCGCAAGCGGTCTTGGCCGAAGGTGACGACCCACATGGCGGGGCCGAGATCGCAAGCGGATCTCGGGCATGGTGCCGGCGTGCGCCGGCATGATGTTCGTTCGCATGGGGAAAGGCGGTCCCGGCCGCCTCTCCCCAGCAACGGCAATCAGCGGGACCGGGTTGGCGCGAAGCGCCCGCCCGCACCACTCCCGCAGATTCCCGCTGCCCCCCTCTCTCGCCGGCTGCTCCGCGCGAACTCGGGAGCGATGGCCGCAGCCATCGCCCCGCAGGGCGATTTGAAGGGAGTAGAAGGTATGGAACAGGACAACCGGGAAAGCTGGCTCAATCGGGTGGCGGCGGGCATGGCCCCCTTGTTCGCGGCGTTGGACGCTCCCCTGCCCGCGCGTATCCGCGTGGCGATCGGCTTCACCAGCTCGGGCCGGAAGGGCAAGGCGATCGGCGAGTGCTGGGATAACCGGCTGAGCGCGGACGGGCATTTTGAAATCTTCATCCGGCCCGACCTCGCGCACGCGCCTGACGCCATGCCGGCGCAGATCGCGGCCATCCTCGCGCATGAGCTGGTCCATGCCGCCGTCGGCATCCCGGCAGGGCATGGGAAAGCGTTTAAACGGATCGCGCTGGGGCTGGGGCTCGTCGGGCCGATGCGCGCCACCACCCCCGGCGAGGCGTTTCTTGCGGCCGTCGCGCCGATCTTGGACGCCGTTGGCCCCCTCCCCCATGCCCGTCTCGACACCGATGGGGAGTCGACCGCGCCGAAGAAGCAGAAAACCCGGATGCTCAAATGCGAGTGCGCGACGTGCGGCTATACCGTGAGGACCGCGCGCAAATGGCTTGAGCTGGCCGGAGCGCCGCTTTGCCCGATCGAGGATCACGGCCGCATGGAGCATGAGCCGCTGGACGACGGCAGCGAGGATGAGGGCGGCGACGACGGCTAGACCGCCCTCCCCTCCCCGCAATTCGGGGTTTCATTGACGCTGCGCGCCAGTTCGGGGTTTCGTTGACGCAACCGGAGCAAGCCAGTATGACCACATGCAAACATGCGATCATGTAAGGATATTCACATGCCAACAATCGCGATCATCAGCCAGAAGGGCGGCGCGGGGAAAACCACCCTCGCCTTGCACCTGGCCGCCGCCGCCGAGGATTCCGGGCATACCGCCCTTGTGATCGACGTCGACCCGCAGGCGACGGCGAGCCAGTGGGCGGCATGGCGACAGGATGCGCCCCCGGTCGTGATCGACAGCGCGCCCCCTCGCCTTGCCGCCAAGATCGAGCAGGCGACGGGCCAGGGCGCGGCGTTCATCGTAATCGACACCCCGCCCCACGCCGACAGCGCCGCCAGCGCCGCCGTCGAGGCGGCCGACCTAGTGTTGATCCCTTGCCGCCCCAGCGCGTTCGATTTGGCGGCGATCAAGACGACCGCCAGCCTTGTGAAGATGCGCGGCAAGCCTGCTTTCGTGATCTTCACGGCGGGAAGCCCGACCGCGCCGCGCATGTATGACGAAGCCGCGCAGCTCGTGCAGGATTATGGGCTTGACGCCTGCCCCCACCATATCGCGGATCGCGCCGCCTTTCGCCACGCGGCGGCCGAGGGCAAGACGGCGATGGAGATCGAGCCGAGCGGCAAGGCGGCCGATGAGGTGCGCCAGCTTTACAAGTGGACATGCGAGCATGTAAACATGCAAGCATCTAGGAAGCGGAGGGCCAACGCATGAGCCGGAAGGGATCATTGCTCGCATTGCGGGATCGCGATGCAGCGCCAGCGCCGGCGATGGTCGAGCCGGAGGGGAGGGCGGCCGCGCCGATCGCCCGTGGCACTGGCGCAGGCTCCGGCAGCGGATCGAGCAGCAACCCGGTTGCGCCGAGCCGTCAGGGCAAGAAGGCCATGACGGGCTATTTCAGCCCGGAAATGTCCTTCGCCATGCACATGACCGCCCGCAAGCACGGCATGAGCCTACAGGACGCGATGGCCGAGGCGTTCAACGACTGGCTTCGCAAGATGGGGGAAAGCCCTGTAGGCAAGTGAGCATGTCCACATGCAAACATGCGGGTAAGTAAACATGGCCGCTTGCCCGCATAGAGCAGGGGATCAGCGTAGTGGTTTGCGTTCGTGCCGTTTCTTGCAGAAGCCGAGGAAGGCCCCGGCAGGGCTTTTGAGTTCGGGCTTGCCCATGTCGTGCCACCACGACACCCATTCGTCATAGAGCGCATACACGTCATAGCCTGGCGCGGCCGTCTTGGCGTCGTGCATGGTTTCCGGGTCGATATAGGGCGCATCGTCGCCGGCGCTGGCGACCGGATCGGGCTTGGATTTGAGGCCCGAGCGGTTGCGGAACAAGATCACGTCATCATCCATCGTCACCGCATAGTCGGGGAAATGGCCGTGATCGGCGTCATGCTCGCAGACCTTCTTGACCAAGGCCCGGAACACTCGGAGCGGGCTGTTCGAGCCGCATTTCTTCTGTAGCAACTCTAGGCCGATCTTCCATTCGTCCTTCACGCCGCAATGCTTGCGCGCCAGTTCATACATGCGCCGCTCGAACGGCTTGCGGAGCCGGAAATAGTCGCGGTGGAGCGTCAGGACGTTCTTGCTGATGACCGAGCGATAGACCCAATCCGACAGGGTGATTTCGAGATCGAGCATCCGGCCATCGAACGTCTTGCGCGTGATCTTGGCCTCTTCGATCAGGCCGAAAATCCGCGTTTCTTCGACACCGCCCGTTTGAATATTGGTCCGCACCGTGGTCCCGCGCAGGCGGGTGAGGGCGTCGGCCATCAGTCGATAGCCTTCGCCGCTGGTTTGCCGGTTGGTGGCGACGAGCATGTCATAGGCTTGCAGGCGCACCGTGCGGCTAGGTTGCTCGCCCTGGTTCATCTTCGCGACGAGCTGCGAAATGCAGTAGATCAATATGTCCTTGTCGTGGATCGTCGCCAGCCCCTTGCCCGAGGGGATAATCTCGATGACGTTGCCGTTATGCTCGTAGCGCCGCGTCCGGTTGTCGGGCTTGGTCGAGAGCGAAAACACCGGATGCTCCATTGAGGCCATGTCATCCTTGGGGATGGCGTCCAGCACGTCGCAGATGAACAAGTCCTGGTTGGGATGGCGCACCGGCAGCAGCGGCGTGCGATCGTCGCCGTCCACGGCCGAGACCGGCGCGGCGATCGGCGCGTCAAACAGGGAAGGGGAGGGGTCTATCGTCATTTCACTAACGCTAGGGCTACTATCGTCATTTCACATACGCAAGCGGATTATCGTCATTTCAGATTCACCGCCGCGCTATCGTCATTTCGATTACGCTTGAGCGCGGCAGGGAAGGCCTGGCGCTATCGTCATAGTGGATTCGCCTTTTCGTCACTCTGGATTCGCTTTTTCGTCAGAGCGGATTCACCGCGCGGCAAATTTCTGCCAAAAAAGCGAGGATTTCTGCGCCTTTCCGGGCAGGCCGAATTTCCGTAACACATCACTAAACCCATATTTTAACACTAGGCTGACCTGTGGATAACTTCAGCGGAAGATTATGACGAGAGGCTGGATCATCGTGGTTTCACCCACCAGCGTCCCGCCAGATCGGACAGCTTGTCCCGAAAATCGGGACAACGGCAGCGCGACTCACCAGCGCCGCGCTTCAGGCACAATCAGAAAGAAGAAAAACACCGCCTCTTGGGGCTTCGCCCCGCCGGCTCGCGGCCTTCGGCCGCCCCGGATCGCTTTAGCGATCCTCCCACCCGGCATCCCCATGATGAGCCGGCTTCGCCGGCACGCTTTTTGTTAGAAAGGGGATCGTTTAAACGCTGCGCCTCCATCGCAGCCACAGCGCCAGCGGCACCGTCGCAATTGGCTTTCCAGAAAAGCCAGGCGGATAGGACAGCGATCAATCCGAGAGGGCAGGGCAGGCGGAAATGTCGCCACAGGCGCGATTTCCGGGCCGCTGGGCCTCATTTCAGACGTTCGGCAAGGTCGGGGAGGGTTCGGCCGGCATGGCGCTCTACGGGCTTCCCAGGCGGCTGATTTTTTGGAAAGCTAGATCCTCGCGGGGTCAGAGGATCTAGCGCGTAGAATTTGAGCCGGTCCTAATGGCGCGTCCGCTTCTGTGGCGGCGGCGCTGCCATAAGCCCATCAAAGGCGGAGTCATCGCCCAATGCGTAGCGGCGCAGCGGATCATCCTCCGTCATGCGACCGGCCTGCACCTCGCGCCCGGTCACATACCGCAGCCGGTCCCGGTCCAGCACGCCATCGACAAGGCATTCCGCGCGCAGGAACATCCATATCTGGCCCTGGCGGTGTTGGGCGAAGGCTTCAACATTGCCGTTCGTCTCTTGGAGATGCACGGCCACCAGGTCGCAAACGAGATTGAATATCCGCATGAGGCCAAGCCGGCTTTCCTCATCGGTAATCGCCGCGTGCAGCTCCAACACTTCATCGCGGATCGCGGGGAGAGGGGCGGAACCGCTCTCTCCATAGGCCATGAGCCGGTCCCAAAGATCAATGACGCGCTGATCCAGGGGGCGTTTGCGGGAGGGGGCGGAATCCTACGCCAAGCTCGCCCAGATAGCCGGCGCGAGATCTTACTTGTTGCTGCCTTCTACGGTCGCGCCAGAAAGGCGACGGCTCAGTTCTATCCGGCGATGGCTACGCATTTTGAAGGTGTCTGGCCCAACGCGCCGATACTCAATGAAGCCGAGAGAACGCCAAAATCGCTCTGCCGCTTCATTCGCTTCCAGCACGGCCAACCGAATCTCTGTGGCACCTCTCGCAGCGGCCCAGCTTTCGACCGTCGAGTAAATTGAGCGTCCGACGCCACGACCACGCTGTGCGGCATCTACGATCATGAAGCCGAGATACCATGTGCCATCACGCGGATAATCGCGGAGGATGGCCGCGATTGCATATAGGCCGCCAGGCCCCTTCCATCCCAGGACAGCTTGATTGTGGGCGCTCTTTTCGGGCGGCACATCGGAGAAAAGCTCGCGAGCATCGTCCAGCGTGGGCGCGGCCCCGTCCTGCAACAGGAAATAGTCGCTGCAACGGTTGTACAGGTCTGCAACGTCTGCGGCGTCCGCTTGGGTAAGTTTGATCGGGGCTCCCGTCATCATCATCGCGTTTTGGCCCAGTCGGCCCGAAGCTGCGATTTTGGTCATCTTGGAGAACACGTCGGGAACGGGCTGGTTGTTGTTGACGATCGCCCATGCGAGGAACGACGTTCCGCTCCGATAAGGGAGCGGCGTTATGAGCCTTGGCGTTTCGAGTGGGGATCTGATCGGCTCCTGGAGCCTGAGTTTTTCGGACATCGCGTTCGTGACCGGCAAAGCGGAGACGGCACGACTGGGATTGGCGGTTCAGCTTAGATTTTTCGCCGGGCATGGCTTCTTTGTGCCGGATCATGCGTCGATACCCTCCGACGGTGTCTTGTATCTGGCGGAGCAACTTGGTCTCGATGCCAAATCCGTGAACCACTATGATTTTTCCGGGCGCACCGCCCGCCGGCATTGCGCGGAGATTTTGCGGCATCTCGGGTTCCGCCGTATGACGCAGACGGATCGCAGGGCGTTGTCGAGGTGGATTTCCGACGATCTTTGTGCGGGCGGGCAGCCGATCAATGCCATGCTCGAGCATGTTTTCCTGTGGTGCCGCGACCGCCGTATCTATGGGCCGTCGCGCAAGGAGCTGGAACGCCTCGTCCGTTCGCAACGACACCTCTATCTGGAGGCCCTGTTGGCCCGAGTCCGCGATCGGCTTGCGCCGGATGCGGTCGCCTTGCTGGAAGCCTCGCTCGCCGATCCCGATGGCCCGACCGGCTTCAACACGATGAAGGGGGATGCAGGTCAGGCGACGCTCGAAAACATTCTTGGCGTGACCGCCAAACTCGCCTTTATCCAACGGCTTGCTCTTCCCCGAGATTTCCTATCGGTCACGGGCAAGGCATGGGTCGATCAGATCGTTCGCCGGGTTGCCGGCGAGAAAGCCTCGGAGATGCGCCGGCATGTACCGGCGCGCCAGCTCGGGCTCTATGCCGTTTATCTGATGGCGCGGGAAGCTCAGCTTACGGATGCGATGGTCGACCTGCTGATCGAGACGGTCCATAAGATCGGATCGCGCTCGAAACGCAAGGTGGTGGGCGATATCGCGAAAGACATCGAGCGGGTCTATGGCAAGGAGCGACTCCTGGTCGAGATTGCCAGCGCTTCGATCGACGATCCATCCGGGCGCATCTGCGATGTCATTTTCCCAATCGCCGGCAAGGACAAACTGGCGGCGATCATCAAGGAAAGCCAGGCAAAGGGCGCCTTGGATCGGCGGATCTACAAGGTGATGCGGAGGTCATGGGCCAATCATTATCGCCGTATGCTGCCAAGCCTGCTTTCGGCACTGGAGTTCCGGTCGAACAACGCCGTGTGGCGTCCGGTGCTGGCGGCCCTGGACTGGATCAGAAGCAAAGTGGATGATGGATGCCGCTACGTGCCGCCGCACGCAGTGCCGGTCGACGAGGTCATTCCGGCGAGATGGCGCAGTTCCGTCATTGATGAAGAGGGGCGCGTAAACCGGATCAGTTATGAGCTTTGTGTCCTCGCGCAACTGCGCGATCGCATCCGTTCTAAGGAAATCTGGGTTGTCGGGGCGGACCGATACCGCAATCCCGATGACGATCTTCCCAAGGACTTCGATGCGCGGCGAGAAGCATATTACACAGGATTGAACCTGACGGCGGATGCGCGTGCATTTTCAAGCGCCATCCGGGAAGAGCTTGCTCAGGAACTGTTGCTCCTCAATGCCAATATTCCCCGGAACGACAAGGTTCGGCTGCTGTGGCGCGGCGAGAACCGTATATCTCTCACCCCGTTCAAACCCTTGCCCGAACCCAGGGGTCTCGCCTCGATCAAGACCGAGATCGGCCAACGCTGGCCGATGACCGGGCTGCTCGACGTACTGAAGGAGGCTGCCCTTGATACGGGACTTCTCGAAGCGTTCGAAACATCGGCCTCGCGTGTTGCACTGCCGAAAACCGCGCTGGATCAACGTCTCCTGCTATGCCTCTACGGCCTGGGAACGAATGCCGGGCTCAAGCGGATCGCCGGCGCCACCCCCGATGTCAGCTATGAAGAGCTGCTGCATGTCCATCGCCGCTTCGTTCATGCCGCGGCGCTCAAGGAGGCGTGTGCCAGGGTTGCGAATGCGACCCTGGCAATCCGCAATGCTGCAGTCTGGGGGGACGCCGGCACGGCCTGTGCGTCAGATTCCACAAAGTTCGGAGCCTGGGATCGCAACCTGATGACGGAATGGCATGCGCGTTATGGTGGACGGGGCGTCATGATCTACTGGCATGTCGAACGACGCGCGACATGCGTCTATTCCCAGCTCAAGCGCTGCTCTTCCTCCGAGGTCGCCTCCATGATCGAGGGCGTGCTGCGCCATTGCACCGACATGGAAATCCAGCGACAATATGTTGATAGTCATGGCCAAAGCGCGGTTGGCTTTGCATTTTGCCGGCTTCTCGGATTTGAGCTTGCACCCCGCCTGAAAGCGATCGCTCGCCAGAAGCTGGCTCTTCCCGATGTCGGCATGCGAACGCGGCTTCCCCACTTGCAGCCGATCCTCTCCAGTCCGATCAACTGGGATGAGATCGAGCAGCAATATGACGAGATGGTCAAATATGCAGCCGCGATGCAGACAAAAACCGCCGACCCGGAGGCGATCCTGCGCCGGTTTAGCCGCTCCGAGGTGATGCACCCGACCTACAAGGCGTTGAGTGAGCTGGGCCGCGCGGTCAAGACGATCTTCCTGTGCCGGTATCTGCGCGAGGAGTCCTTCCGCCGCGAAATTCATGAAGGCCTGAATGTCGTTGAAAACTGGAACAGTGCCAATGGGTTCGTTTTCTTCGGCAAGGGCGGCGAGATCGCCACTAACCGCATCGATGAGCAGCAGCTCTCGGTCCTGGCGCTACATTTGCTGCAAGCGTCGCTTGTCTATGTGAACACCCGAATGCTTCAGAGCGTGCTGGTGGAACCGAAATGGACGGGCCGGATGACGCCGGATGATTATCGCGGCCTCACACCGCTGATTTACAGCCACGTCAATCCTTATGGCCGCTTCGACCTCGATCTGAATAGCCGGATCGATTTTGGGCGGCTTGCTGCCTGACCGGGGCCTTTCCGCTCGCACCATTTGGGTGCACCCGAACGTGACGATCGGAAGTGACATATACGACATGTCACAAAAGGGTGGTTCCGTCACCAATGTTACTGTACGAGGGCAAAGCCACCCTAATGTGACGGATTTGCCCATGACCCGCGTCGGCTACGCCCGCGTCAGCACCATCGACCAGGATCTCGACATCCAGGTTGCCCGGTTGAAGGCAGCGGGCTGTGAAATCCTCCGCTCCGAAACAGGCTCGGGCGCATCGCGCACTGGACGCACGGAGCTTGAGACGATCATGCAGTTCCTGCGCGCCGATGACGAACTCGTCGTCCTGCGTCTCGATCGGCTCGGTCGCTCCACACGCGATGTTCTCAATCTGGTTCATGAACTCGACCAGAAGGGAGCCTCATTGCGGGTGCTTGAGCCGGAGGTGACGACGGCCGGAAGCATGGGGCGGATGGTGATCACCATTCTGGGCATGGTCGCGGACATGGAACTGACGTTCATCAAGGACCGGCAGCGCGCCGGGATCGAGGCGGCGCGCGCCGAAGGCGTCTACAAAGGCCGGAAGAAAAACATCGATGACGATGAAATCCGACGCCGGATCACCGCCGGCGCGAGCAAGGCCAGCGTCGCGCGCGACCTCAAGATCTCAAGAATGACCGTCTATCGGGCGCTTGACGTCATTCCTTCAAGGATCGGGCTGCCGGAAAAGCCGCCTTCTGTCACCATCGCCCTGCATCTGACCATCGAGAACTTCAACAAGCATGGTCGTGGCAGAAAGCCCGCTCGCGAGCGCATTGAGGCGATGCTGGAGCGGGATTACCAGATGCAAAAGACCGGGAACTGCGATTACACGCTGACCGTCGCCTATGATCAGGGTGCCGATGGCGTCAGCCTCGATGATGAGATCGCATCTCTCCAGACAGAGATGTTCAACATCGCAGAGAGCTACAGGTGCTCGATCGAGACCGATGTTTACGAGATTGGAGGACAAGAGCGAGCCTGGTAGATCGCCATGTTCAATCTTTGTTCTTCAACATGGCCAAAATCGCAGCTTCGGGCCGACTGGGCCGTTTTGGCAGCAAGCACGCGCTGACCGTAATCCCGGAGTTCCCCGTTGGGACCGACATAGCGGTAGAGAGTGACGCGCTCGATCCCGAGTTCCTTGCAGAGGTCGGAAACGGACGTGTCGCGTTGGGCCATAGCAGCCTGAGCGAGCCGCACCTGGGCCTTGGAGAGGGCGAACTTGCGGCCACCCTTGCGTCCCCGCGCGCGGGCAGCGGCCAGGCCAGCCATGGTGCGCTCGCGGATCATATCCCGCTCAAACTCCGCCAGTGTGGCAAAAATGCCGAACACCATCCGGCCCGATGGCGTCGTGGTGTCGATCTGCGCGCCCTTGCCGGTGAGCACCCGCAGACCGATACCGCGATCCGACAGATTCTGCACCGTGCTGACCAGGTGGGTGAGCGTTCGGCCGAGCCGGTCGAGCTTCCAAACGATGAGGACATCGCCGTCGCGCAACGATTTCAGGCAGGCGGCAAGACCGGGGCGATCATCACGGCTACCGGATGCACGATCATCATAGATATTGCCTGGCTCGACACCGGCAGCGCGAAGGGCATCGTGCTGCAGGTCGAGCGACTGCGAGCCGTCGGCTTTGGACACGCGGGCGTAGCCGATCAGCATGGATCACAAACGAAGGTTTGAGGCGGTGACGAACATGAGCACATAAGATTAGGCTATTGTGTATCTTAACCAGCATCTCAATCAAGCTATCTCAAACCGTAGCTCGGAAAGAATAAGGAGCATGTATGCCGCGTCGCGTGACCCTGACCGATCGACAGCGCGAGGCGCTGCTTCACTTGCCGGTCGATCAAGGTGAGCTGCTGCGGCACTATACCCTCAGCGATGAGGATCTCGGGCATATCCGCCAGCGCCGGCGCGCCCACAATCGTTTTGGCTTCGCGCTGCAACTGTGCGTCCTGCGCTACCCGGGCCGGGTGCTCGCTCCTGGCGAGTTGATCCCGGCGCAGGTATCGGATTTCATCGCGGCCCAGCTCGGCCTGACCAGCGACGATCTACTCCTCTATGCCGCGCGCGAGGAGACCCGGCACGAGCATCTGGCGGACCTTCGCCGAATCTACGGCTATCGCTCCTTTTCGGGGCGGGGCGCACGGGATTTGCGCGAATGGATCGCTCGGGAAGCCGAGGCGGCGACATCGAATGAGGATCTTGCCCGTCGCTTCGTTGCGGAGTGTCGCCGCACCCGCACGATCCTTCCCGGCTCCTCGACGATCGAGCGCCTTTGCGCCGATGCGCTGGTTGAGGCCGAGCGCCGGATCGAGGATCTTATCGCCCATCGCATCACGCCAACCCTGAGCGAGAATTTGGCTCACCTGTTGGAGGATACGGTGGATGGTCGCGTCACGCGCTTCGTATGGCTGCGACAGTTCGAGGTTGGCGCAAATTCAGCAGCCGCTAACCGGCTGATGGATCGACTGGAATATCTTCAAAGGTTCGATCTTCCGGCGGATTTGCTGGACGGCGTGCCGGCGCATCGTGTGACCCGGCTTCGCCGGCAGGGCGAGCGCTATTACGCCGACGGCATGCGTGATCTGCCCGAAGACAGGCGGCTTGCGATCCTCGCTGTCTGCACCCTGGAATGGCGGTCATCGCTGGCCGATGTCATCGTGGAGACCCACGATCGCATCGTAGGCCGTCTCTATCGGGCCTCCGAACGCCTTTGCAACACCAGGATCGCCGACGAAAAGGCGGCCGTTCGGGACACGCTGAAGTCCTTTGCCGAAATCGGTGGTGCTTTGCTTGGAGCGCAGGACGATGGCACGGCCCTGGACGGGATAATCGCCACCGGGCCTGGCTGGGAACGGTTCAGAACCCTTGTCGCCACGGCCTCCGCGCTGACCAACGTGCTCGCGGCCGACCCGCTCAGCCGTGTGCTGGACGGCTATCACCGTTTCCGCCTCTACGCGCCCAGGATGCTGCGCCTGCTCGACATGCAGGCGGCGCCGATCGCCACGCCTCTTCTGGCGGCCGTTGCGATGCTGCGTAACGGGATCAAGGTCGATCCGCCGGTGGATTTTCTACGTCCCAACTCGAAATGGCATCGTCATCTTCGCGCTGAGCCCAGCGGCGACCACCGGCTTTGGGAAATCGCGGTGCTGTTCCACATCCGCGACGCCTTCCGGTCCGGTGACATATGGTTGGCGGGATCGCGCCGCTATGGCGACCTCAAGCAGCTTCTGGTCCCGCCACAGGCGATAGAGCAGACCGCGCGGCTCGCCGTGCCGCTGCGACCCGGCGAATGGCTGGCCGAGCGCAGGGCTCGACTGGATACACGGCTGAAGGAGTTTGGCCGCGCGGCGCGAACCGGCACGATCCCAGGCGGCATCATCGAGAACGGCAAGCTGCACATCGACAAGCTGAGGGCCGACACGCCCGAAGGGGCCGAGGATCTCGTGCTCGATCTCTATCAACAGCTCCCGCCCGCGAGGATCACCGATCTGTTGCTGGAAGTCGATGAGCGAACCGGATTTTCCGAGGCGTTCACGCATCTGCGCACCGGCGCGCCCTGCAGCGACCGGATCGGCCTGATGAACGTGTTGCTGGCGGAAGGCGTCAATCTCGGTTTGCGCAAGATGGCGGCGGCGACCAACACGCACAGCTTCTGGGAATTGCTGCGGATCGCGCGCTGGCATGTCGAAGGCAGCGCCTATGATCGGGCGCTCGCCATGATCGTGGAGGCCCACGCCGCCCTGCCCATGGCCGCCTTCTGGGGACAAGGGCAATCGGCATCCAGCGACGGGCAGTTCTTCCTTGCTACCGAGCAGGGCGAGGCGATGAATCTGATCAACGCGAAATATGGCAACGTCCCGGGCCTCAAGGGATACAGCCATGTGTCCGATCAATATGCGCCGTTCGCAACCCAGGTGATCCCGGCAACGGTCAGCGAGGCTCCCTATATCCTGGACGGGCTGCTCATGAATGACGCGGGCCGCCGCGTTCGCCAGCATTTTGCCGACACGGGCGGCTTCACCGATCATGTGTTCGCCGCCTGCGCCTTGCTCGGCTACAGGTTCGCCCCCCGTATCCGCGATCTCCCTCAGAAAAGACTCTATGCCTTCACGCCCAACGCGACGCCGGCCAATGTGCGAGCGCTGGTCGGAGGTAAGATCAATGAACCGCTCATCGAGCGCAACTGGCCCGACATCCTGCGCATCATGGCGACGATCGCAGCGGGGATCGTCGCCCCCAGCCAGATTCTTCGCAAGCTCGCCTCTTACCCGCGCCAGAATGAGCTGGCCCTCGCATTGCGAGAGGTGGGCCGCATCGAGCGAACCCTGTTCATGATCGACTGGATTCTTGATGCCGGCCTCCAGCGCCAGGCTCAGATCGGCCTCAACAAGGGTGAGGCCCACCACGCCCTAAAGCGCGCCATCAGCTTCCACCGCCGAGGTGAAATCCGGGATCGATCCGGCGAAGGCCAGCACTATCGCATCGCCGGAATGAACCTGCTCGCCGCCATCATCATATTCTGGAACACCATGAAGCTCGGCGAGGTCGTCAATACCCGGGCCGCCAGCGGTACCCATATCGCGCCTGATCTACTCGCCCACGTCTCGCCGTTGGGATGGGAACACATCAATCTAACCGGGGAATATCGCTGGCCCAAATCCTTAGCGTAGGATTCCGCCCCCTCCCGCAAACGCCCCCATCCATATCCTATCCTTCCGCCCTTGGCGGCGGTTCTGACACTATACAACAATCGGCCTATCCCCTTGCTCGATAGTCCGGTTCACGGTTTGTCGAATCTCCCGGCGAACTCGCGATCGGCATAGTAAGCGAGCTTGGTCGCGACGATCGGGCGTTGCCCCGCGAGGAACAACAATTCCAGATTGGCCGGCATGGTGCGGACCTCATCGGGCGTGAGTAGGGGCCGCGCGACATGCTGCGACCCGAACGATATGCCGGTTTCCTCCGCGTCGATCGCGCGGCTCATGGTCTCGAACACGACCGTCTCCTGGCCGAGCAGATCGGAGACGAGCTTGGCGCTGTCGTGATCGTTGACCCCGAATATCTGCAAGACGCCGGCGTTCGACAGGAAGGTGCCGGCGCGGCGCTCGTAGAGCGCGCGGAGCTGGTGAACGTCCTGCAGGATCGGCCAGAGCTGGATGCCGTAGCCCGCCATCAGGCCCATCGCCCGCTCGACGGGTTCGAGACGGCCCAGCGCGGCAAATTCATCGAGCAGGAACAGGACGGGGCGGGCAGGGGAGGCCGGCGCGCGCGCGAGATCGGTCAGAGCTTGCGCCAGCATGAGGCGCAGCCAGCGCGCATAGGTGGCGAGCCGATCGGG
Organism: Sphingobium cloacae; assembly: GCF_002355855.1. Lineage (NCBI taxonomy): Bacteria > Pseudomonadati > Pseudomonadota > Alphaproteobacteria > Sphingomonadales > Sphingobiaceae > Sphingobium > Sphingobium cloacae. The sequence goes on along the minus strand of NZ_AP017660.1, from coordinate 2,847 downwards.
CGGCAGCACCAGATAGACGGTTGTGGGCTGCGCCTTCACATCGGCGAAGGTGAAATCCGAGCGCCCCAGCACCGCCGTCATGCGCGGGGAATCGAGGAAATGAGTATGGCGCTGCGCGGCCGACAGCACGCCGGCGGCTTCGCGATCGGACTTGCCCAGGTGGCGGTTGGCAGCGCGCGCGATCAGGCCCCGCGCCTGCGTGCTGGCCGACATTTCCCGGAGCATCTTCTGGAAATTGTCGGGCGCGAAGGTGAGGCAGTCGCGCACGGCTTCCAGCGTGCGGTCCTCGCCTTGCGCTTGGCCGTCACAGGCCACCCACAGGAGGATGCCGGCGATCAGCGCCTTGGCTTCCTCGTTCCAATGCGCCTCGCCGGCTTCGCCGGGAGCGTCATAGACCAGCGCGTCGGCCAGCGTCATCGCGTCGTCGGCGAGATCGAGGCCGGCAGGGTCAAGACGATCGAGCGGGTTGAACGCGGCCCCCGAAGAACCAATTGGGGCCAGGCCGGTGACGCCGAACGGGTCGAGGACATGGACCGGGCCGAATTTGGCGCGATGGCAGGCGGTGATGCGGGCGTTCTCGCCCTTGGGGTCGATGCAGACGACCGGGCCGGGATAGTCGAGCAGGTTAGGGATGATCGTGCCCACGCCCTTGCCGGTGCGCGTCGGCGCGATCGTCAGCAGATGGGCGGGGCCGGCATAGCGCAGCAGCTTGCCCGACTTGCGATCACGGCCGATGAGCAGGCCGTCGCCATTTTGGGCGAGGGGGCGCGTCTCGCGATCGGTGGCGAAGCGGGCCGAGCCGTGGGTGTCATCGCCGGCAGGGCCGCCATATTTCAGGATCAGCGGTTGGAACAGCGCGCGCAGCGTGACGAGGATGATGACCAGGTCCGTCAGCATCATCACGATTTGGTAGATATTGGAATCGCGCGGCAGGCCGAGCAGTTTGCCAAGGATGAGCGGCACCCCAATTCCCAGCACCAAGGCGGTGATGAGAAACAGGACCAGGACGCCGAACAGGTGGCGGATGAGCGCGACCGGGCTGACGACAAGGGCCGTGATCGCCCATATCGGCTGCGCGCGCGCGATGCGGGCAAGGTTGCGGATCGCGCGGCCGAGCTGGCGGAACCATTCCATCATCAGGACTCCCTCCCATTATCATTTTTCCAGATATCCAGCGCGGCTCATGGCCGATCGCGGGCCTCCCATGCGGCTTCGAGTTCTGCGAGGCTGGCGAAATAGTCCTGCGCCGGCGCGCTTGCGGGCAGGCTGTTGGCATGAGCGAGCGCGGCGGCGATGTATTCGCTTTCGGAGAGTTCGCCGGCGACGAACCGGACGCCCAGCGCCGCCATTCCCGGCGAGAGAGCGAAGCCCGACAGCTCGATATTGGTCCGCGCGAAATCGATCGCCTTCTGGCGTCGGGCGCGTTCGTCGTCCGATATGGGATGCTCATTCATCGGCGGGGCTTTTCTCGGGGGTGTCGTCGCCGGCGAGGTGTTCGGCGCAGATCGCGCCGGCGATCGTGTGGAGATGCTTCACGCGGTCAACGAGCCAGGCCAGTTCGTCGGCGGTGATTTCATAGGCATGGGAATAGCGGGCCTCGACATAGGCGCGCTGCAACTGCGCGAAATGGCGGCGGGCGGCGCGGGTATCGCGCGGCCAGGCTTCGATCAGCCGGGGATCGAGATTTTCGGCGAGCGAGCGCAGGATGCCGAGACGGTGCGATTTGGGCGCGTAGAGCGTCAGGACGAGCAGCACGGCGTTATAGACCCGCTCGACGGCCTGGTGGAGCATGAACGCGGCATCGCGCGGCACGCCATCGGCAATGCTGTCCCGGGCGAGCTTGAGCGCGTGCGCGGCGAGCGGGAACCAGTGGTCGCGATGGCGCAGGGCTTCGGCGTGGCGTTCCTGCGCGTCGAGCTGGCGCGGCACGGCGAGGGCTTGCCCTGGCGCTTCGTAGAGGGCGATGCCGTCGCGGGCTATGTCGGCGAAGAAGGGACGGCCGCGCGCGAGCTGGTCGTTCACGTCCATCAGCGAATGCACGATGAAATTGACGGGTGTGGCGAGGTGCCTGGTGACGGTCAGCTCGCGCACCAGATGATCGTCGGCGACCGCCCACCATGTTTGCAGATCGGTGAAGGTGTCGGCGTTGACGACGACGAGCAGGTCATAATCGGAAATGTAACCGCTGGCGCGATCCTCGACCCAATCGCCGCGTGCGTAGGAGCCGAACAGGATCAGCTTGAGGATGCGGCCGCCCTTGCGCTTGTCCGAGAGCTTGGTTTTGACGGCATCCTCAAATTCATCGAACAGGACGCGGGCGACCCGTTCCAGCTCGCGGCGCTTGACGGCGGGCAGATGGTCGAGGCCGGTCCGCATCGTCATCCGATCGTCGCCGGCGAGATCGCCAGCGTCGGGTCGGCGTCGGGATGATCGAGGAGCTTGAGGACGATCGCGGTGGCGAGGGGAGGGGGCACGGATTCCTCGCGGAGCATGTCGAACAGGGCGTGTTCAGCCAAGTCGAGGTCCATGCCTTCGATCGCGAGATTGGCGCGTGCGTCGGCATCGTCCTCGCGCCATAGCGCGACTTCGGCCGGGGTGCCGCGCGTGAAATCGAGCGCGCGGACCTGGGCGCGGATCGCTTCGACATCGAGCCTGTTCATGGTGCGTCTCTCCCTTCCGCTTCCGCGTCGAACGCGCGCTTGCCGCGCCGCTTCCAGAGCATGAGCCGGTCGCGGTCCTCGCGCGCCTTGGCGGCCAGTTCGAGCAGCGCGCCGTAGAGGGTGGCGCGATCGTCGTCGGCCAGCTCGACCAAGCCGGCTTTCTGGACCAGGCCGCCCAGCTCTATGA
>NZ_AP017659.1 GCF_002355855.1 Sphingobium cloacae | reverse complement strand
TCCCTGTTCTTTGAAGTAATAGGCAAGATGAACGGTCGTCGAAGTTTTACCAACAATGAGCCGGCTACGCCGGCACGCTTTTGTTGGATTGGCACCCAGCTCCACCGTTGCGCTTAACCATCCAGCACACCACCAAGCCCAACCATCCAATTGGCTTTCCAGAAAAGCCATGCGGATAGCGCGGCGACCAACATGAGAGGGCAGGGAAGGCGGAAACGTCCCCACAGGCGCGATTTCCGCCCCGCCCAGCCCCTTTTCAGGCGTCAGGCACAGGTTGAGAGGGTCGAACGTCGACGGCGCTCTACGGGCTTCCCTAGCGGTCGATTTCCCGAAGCTAGACCCTCGTGGTTTCACACACCCCGCTCGATCGGCCGGCGCTGGCGTCGATCGCCAACGGTGAGGACCTACCCCAAAACTCACCTTTCGCACGCCAGAGCGCGGTTTTCCGCGCTTCCAGACGATTTCGTCGCGGCGCGCCATGTAGCAGAACGCCATAGCTCCGCTATATAAATGATATCGTAATGATTGCGGATTGGCGGGTGGAGCCGTTAAACGCCCTCACGCCGATCCTGCCTTGCGATCGTGTCCCATGCTATCAGGTGGAATGTCGAAGGATTTCAATTTGCCGGCGTCCACCCCCGTTCGGCTCACGCCCTATGACCCAAGCTGGACTGTCCGCGCCGCCGACGAAGCGGCGCGCCTTCAACGGCGCGTCGCCGCGATCCTGGCGGTCCATCACATCGGTTCGACGTCGATTCCCGACATCGCCGCCAAACCCGTTCTCGACCTGATGCCGGTCGTTTCCAGCTTGCCCGCATCGGGCGTGAGCAAGGGCCGCGCGACATGCTGCGACCCGAACGATATGCCGGTTTCATCGCTGTCGATCGCGCGGCTCATGGTCTCGAACACGACCGTCTCCTGGCCGAGCAGATCGGAAACGAGCTTGGCGCTGTCGTGATCGTTGACCCCGAACACTTGCAGCACGCCGGCGTTGGACAGGAAGGTGCCGGCGCGGCGCTCGTAGAGCGCGCGGAGCTGATGAACGTCTTGCAGGATCGGCCAGAGCTGGATGCCGTAGCCGGCCATCAGGCCCATCGCGCGCTCGACGGGTTCGAGACGGCCGAGCGCCGCAAATTCATCGAGCAGGAACAGGACAGGGCGGGCAGAGGAGGCCGGCGCGCGGGCGAAATCGGTCAGCCCTTGCGCCAGCATCAGGCGCAGCCAGCGGGCATAGGTGGCGAGCCGATCGGGCGGCAGCACCAGATAGATCGTCGTGGGCCGCGCCTTCACATCGGCGAAGGAGAAATCCGAGCGCCCCAGCACGGCCGACATGCGGGGGCTATCGAGGAAATGAGTATGGCGCTGCGCGGCCGACAGCACGCCGGCGGCTTCGCGATCGGACTTGCCCAGGTGGCGGTTGGCGGCGCGGGCGATCAGGCCGCGCGCCTGCGTGCTGCCCGACATTTCCCGCAGCATCCTTTGGAAATTGTCAGGCGCGAAGGTCAGGCAGTCGCGCAGGGCTTGGGTCGTGCGGCTGAGCGGAACAGGAAAGTGTCATAAGGCACTGTTTGGCTCGATACAGCGATAGATGGTGGCCGGGTGAACGTTGAAGGTCCTTGCGACGGCGCTAATGGACTTACCCTCGAGAACGAGTTGGCGAGCGAGCTCCGCCTGATCTGGGCGCATTTTCTTTGGGCGTCCGAAGCTCACACCGCGCGCCATCGCCGCCTTTCGCCCCTCCTCGGTTCGGCTCAATATGAGAGTCCGCTCGAACTGGGCGATCCCAGCGAATACGGTCATGATCATCACGCCAGACGGGGACGTGGTATCGGCCCAAGGTTCATCAAGCGATTGTAATCCTGCCTGCTTTTCCTTGATGCGTTCCGCGATGTGCAGGAGTTCGATGGTGGATCGCGCCAAACGATCGAGGCGGGCGACGACGAGAACATCGTCTTTGCGCAGGTGACCCATCAGCTTTTCAAGCTCGGGCCGGCCACGAGCGGCCCCCGATATTTTCTCTTCGAACATCATTTCACAGCCCGCCTCCGAGAGCCGACCGCGCTGGATTTCCAAGTTCTGATCCTCGGTGGAAACGCGCGCGTAGCCGAGCTTCATGCGGCTCTGTTGCAAACTCTGATGCGGTTGCCAAGGTTGGGCCCTTGGATTGGTAAGGTCGGTTGTGATGGACGATTTCAAAGGGCGGCATTTTACCGGAGAAGTCATCCTATGGGCGGTCCGCTGGTACTGCCGGTACGGCATCAGCTACCGTGATCTCGAGGAAATGCTGGCGGATCGTGGCATCGATGTCGATCACACGACCATCTATCGCTGGGTGCAGCGCTATGCGCCGGAGATGGAGAAGCGGTTGCGCTGGTTCTGGCGGCGGGGCTTTGATCCGAGTTGGCGTCTGGATGAGACCTACGTCAGGGTTCGGGGCAAATGGACCTACCTGTACCGGGCGGTCGACAAACGGGGCGACACGATCGACTTCTTCCTTTCGTCGACCCGCAGCGCCAAAGCCGCGAAGCGCTTTCTGGGCAAAGCCCTTCGCGGATTGAAGGACTGGGAGAAGCCAACGAAACTCAACACCGACAAGGCACCAAGCTACGGCGCCGCAATCGCCGAGTTGAAACGAGAAGGGAAGCTCGCCGAGGAAACCGAACACCGGCAGGTAAAATATCTGAACAACGTGATCGAGGCCGATCATGGCAAGCTCAAGATGCTGATCAAGCCCGTGCGTGGTTTCAAATCGATGCCGACAGCCTATGCCACGATCAAGGGCTTCGAGGTCATGCGCGCCCTGCGCAAAGGGCAGGCCCGGGCATGGTGCCTGCAGCCAGGGATCAGGGGAGAGGTGCGTCTGATCGAAAGATCATTTGGCATTGGCCCCTCGGTCATGACCGAGGCCATGGACGTGCTCAATCAGCATTTCGCCAATGCTGCCTGATCCCCCAACAGGGTGACGCCGCTCGGCAGTCCCCCATGTTTGCAACAGAGCCCCCCGGGCTGCCGACGTGATTGGGCGACAGCCGGGAAGCCGACTGCGTTGCGGTGAAATTGGGCGGAACGATCGTACAGTTTGCGGTGACCGCGCTAGGATCGAGCGCTCCGGTTCACCGATCCGATCGCACCAGCTTACGGGTCAGCTGCGGCGCCCGGCGGCCCGAAGCGCTGTCGAAAATCTTCCAGATCGAAGGCTATATCGTCGAGGCGCAGGAATTCCTCAGCGGGCATGCCGGGATGCTCTTTCCCATACCATTCGGCGTAGCGCGGCAGATCGGGTGCAAAACCCTTATAGTGGGTCGAATAAGCCCGAAGGTACAAGGTCGGCATGGCCGCAGCGAGATCGAACCGCAACAGCCGCAGCCACCCGTCGCCGATGCCGTCGATCACTCTCGCGGAAGAGCCGGTATCCTTGAGCGACTGCTTGCGGCCCTGATAATTGACCAGGAATTGGTAAACCTTGTGCCCGTGCTGGTTGAGGTCGATCCGGTGTCTCACGCCGTGGAAATGGCCATTGAGGGTCATCAGGATCTGGTCATGCCGCGAGATGAAGCGCTCCCACAGCCGCGCCGGACCAAAACGTCGGCTGTCCCGCAGCGTCATGTCCAAATAGACGATGGACGCGCGCTCGCCTTCTTCATTGAGAAACTCGTGGATGGAGACGATCGTCGGAAGGCCGGGGTAAGCATTGATGACGCCGTCAGCCCAGGCAAGCGTCTCCTCATTCGGGCACATTTCCAGGCCCAGATGAAGGAAGCGATAGCCGCCCGCGCTGAAGATCTGCGCCGAGCTGCATCCCTCGTCATGGAATGACACGTACCAGGCCTTTCCATCGAAGAACGGCGATGAGGCGCCGAATATGTTCGTCCAGTTCGCGAGCCCCGAGACCTGAAGGCCGCCAATCCCTTCGACCTTGTTGCCCTTGATACCTCCGCCAATTTCCGCCGGAAACTCGTGGTCCGTCCACAGATGATCATAATCGTGATTTCCCGGGATCACGCAGAACGGCAAACGATCGGCGATGATGTTCCAGGCAGCGCGAGCGGCGGGCATCTCGATCGAGAGCAACTGTTCAGGCGATGCAGGGAGCAAATCCTCGATCACCGGATTGCCGATCGCCCTCATGCCTCGGTCGAGACTGAGCTGGTCGGGCTCCGCAATGCTCGGATGCTGCCAATTGTCGCCAAGACCTGACACGAAGGCGATCTCGCCGCCCGCGCTCCGGGCATTGCGCGCAAGATAGGCCATCACATCGTACAGCATCTCGCGCGTGTCGAAGGGGAAGCCGCCTTCGCGCTGGTTGCGATGACTCACATAATTTTGCGTGTCGGACACGACCGCGATGGAGAAGGGCGGGCTCTGTTGCAAACTCTGATGCGGTTGCCAAGGTTGGGCCCTTGGATTGGTAAGGTCGGTTGTGATGGACGATTTCAAAGGGCGGCATTTTACCGGAGAAGTCATCCTATGGGCGGTCCGCTGGTACTGCCGGTACGGCATCAGCTACCGTGATCTCGAGGAAATGCTGGCGGATCGTGGCATCGATGTCGATCACACGACCATCTATCGCTGGGTGCAGCGCTATGCGCCGGAGATGGAGAAGCGGTTGCGCTGGTTCTGGCGGCGGGGCTTTGATCCGAGTTGGCGTCTGGATGAGACCTACGTCAGGGTTCGGGGCAAATGGACCTACCTGTACCGGGCGGTCGACAAACGGGGCGACACGATCGACTTCTTCCTTTCGTCGACCCGCAGCGCCAAAGCCGCGAAGCGCTTTCTGGGCAAAGCCCTTCGCGGATTGAAGGACTGGGAGAAGCCAACGAAACTCAACACCGACAAGGCACCAAGCTACGGCGCCGCAATCGCCGAGTTGAAACGAGAAGGGAAGCTCGCCGAGGAAACCGAACACCGGCAGGTAAAATATCTGAACAACGTGATCGAGGCCGATCATGGCAAGCTCAAGATGCTGATCAAGCCCGTGCGTGGTTTCAAATCGATGCCGACAGCCTATGCCACGATCAAGGGCTTCGAGGTCATGCGCGCCCTGCGCAAAGGGCAGGCCCGGGCATGGTGCCTGCAGCCAGGGATCAGGGGAGAGGTGCGTCTGATCGAAAGATCATTTGGCATTGGCCCCTCGGTCATGACCGAGGCCATGGACGTGCTCAATCAGCATTTCGCCAATGCTGCCTGATCCCCCAACAGGGTGACGCCGCTCGGCAGTCCCCCATGTTTGCAACAGAGCCCCATGACCATCCTGCCAGCGATCACGACAATCGAGCGGTTGTGCGCGGACGCGCTCGTCGCCGCCGAACGCCAGATCGAGAAGCGGATCGCAGCCCGTCTCGATCCCGTCGCCTGTGATGGGCTCGACCGACTGACTACCGAGATGCTGCCGGGGGCGATCAGCCGCTTCATCTGGCTGCGCCGGATTGAGCCGGGCAACAACTCCGCCGCGGCGAACCGGCTGCTCGACCGGCTCGAGTTCCTGCGCGCGATGAACCTCAATGATGGTTTACTTGCCGGTGTTCCACCGCATCGCGTCGCCCGGCTACGCCGGCAGGGCGAGCGCTACTTCGCCGATGGCCTGCGCGATCTCGGCGCCGATCGGCGCCGCGCTATCATGGCGGTTTGCGTCATTGAATGGGCCACTGCGACGGCGGATGCGGTGATCGAAACACATGACCGGATCGTTGGCCGCACCTGGCGCGACGCGAAGCAACTGCATGACGCGCGGGTCGTAGAAACCAGAGGCGCTACCACTGCGACTTTGAACGGCTTCACTGCACTCGGTCAATCATTGCTCGAAGCGCATGGCGACGGCGCGTCGCTGGAAGATGCGGTCGCGCGCGGGGCGGGATGGGAACGGCTCACCAGTCTCGTCGCTACGGCCAAGACGTTGACGGACACCTTGGGCGACGATCCGCTGGCCTATGTTGATCAGGGGTATCACCGCTTCCGTCGGTATGCCCCGCGCATGCTGCGATGCCTCGACCTCAAAGCTGCGGCGGTTGCACGGCCTTTGCTGGACGCGGCTACCGCCATCGCTACCAGGGGCGCAGTTCCGGCGGCCGACGATTTCTTGCGCCCGCATTCCAAATGGCGGCGACAGTTGCGGGCGAAGGGCGATGATGATGCCCGCCTCCGGGAAGTCGCGGTCATGTTCCACCTGCGCGACGCGCTGCGCTCGGGCGACATCTGGTTCGACCGCTCGCATCGGTATGGTGACCTGCGCCACGTCCTCGTGCCGATGGCGGTCGCGCATGCCGCGAAGCTAGCGGTCCCGTCCGACCCGCATGTCTGGCTGGCTGACCGCAAGGTGCGTCTCGCCGATGGCCTTGCCCGGCTCGGTCGCGCCGCGCGCAGCGGTACAATTCCGAAAGGCAGCATCGAAGACGGCACGCTGCGCATTGATCGCCTCACCGCCGACGCGCCGGATGGGATCGAGGATCTGATGCTCGATCTGTATCGCCGCCTGCCGCCCGTCCGCATCACCGATCTGCTGCTCGAAGTCGATACCGCGCTGGGTTTCACCGATGCCTTCACGCATCTGCGCACCGGCGTGCCGTGCGGCGACCGAATTGGTCTGCTCAACGTCCTGCTCGCCGAGGGCCTGAATTTGGGCCTGCGTAAGATGGCAGAGGCTTCCAACACCACGACTATTGGCAACTCTCCCGTCTCGCGCGCTGGCACGTCGAAAGCGAGGCGATCGACCAGGCGCTGGCCAACGTGGTCGCGGCGCAAGGGGCGCTGCCGATGGCCCAGGTGTGGGGTATGGGTAGAGCCGCATCGGCCGATGGCCAGTTCTTCCCCGCAGCACGGCAGGGCGAGGCGATGAACACGATCAACGCCCGCTACAGCAACGATCCCGGAATCAAGGCCTATACTCACGTCAACGACCGCTTCGCGCCGTTTGCATCGCGGACTATTCCAGCCACAGTCAGCGAAGCACCTTACCTGCTCGACGGGCTGACGATGAATGAGGCAGGGCGACGGATCGAAGAGCAATACGCCGACACTGGCGGGTTCACCGATCATCTGTTCGGGATCAGCGCCATGCTCGGCTACCGCCTTGTGCTGCGCATCCGCGACCTCCCATCCAAACGACTGTACGTATTCGACCCTGCCACCACGCCGAGCGAGCTGCGCCCGCTGGTGGGCGGCAAGGTTCGTGAGGCGCTGATCGTTTCCAACTGGCCCGACCTGTTCCGCTGCGCCGCCACCATGAGCGCGGGGCAGGTCGCGCCGAGCAGCATCTTGCGCAAGCTCGCCGCCTATCCGCGCCAGAACGATCTTGCAGCCGCGCTGCGCGAGGTGGGCCGGATCGAGCGGACGCTATTCATCGTCGAATGGATTCTCGACGCCGGTATGCAGCGCCGTGCACAGGTGGGCCTCAACAAAGGTGAGGCACATCATGCGTTGAAAAATGCCCTGCGCATTGGCCGTCAGGGCGAAATCCGCGACCGCACGACGGAGGGTCAGCATTACCGGATCGCTGGCCTCAACCTACTGACCGCCATCATCGTCTACTGGAACACCCTGCATCTCGGCCATGCCGTCGAAGCTCGCCGCCGCGAAGGGCTCGATACCCCCGACCATCTTCTCGCCCATATCTCGCCGCTCGGGTGGGCCCACATCCTTCTCACTGGTGAGTACCTTTGGCCCAAGGACTCCGCCGCTTAGGGTGTCATTCCGCCCTCAGCCAGAACTGACCCCATCCCGCGCAGATCGTCCCACGAGCTTTTGCGCGCGGCGGGCGGCTCGACGCCCGCCGCCGTCGCGATGGTCATCAGATCATCCAGCGAGAATCCGTTGAACTTCCCGCGCAGGAGGTCGTTGAGGCGCAGCCGTGTCAGCCCGAGCCTTTTGGCGACTTGGCCTTGCGGCACGTCCCACGACTTCACCCGCGCGGTGATACGCGCGCGCACGAAAGCGGTAGCGGCCATTGGAGCCTCCCTGGTCAGCTTGCTAAGCTATTCGCCATTCTCGTTTCCTATGAATAGCCCGCCTCCTTTTGGTGGCGAACGGCCAGCAACGCCACCGTCTCGCCGTCGAGGCGATACAGGACGACATAGCCGCTATCTCCAAAGTCGATCAGCTTTTCCCGATATTCAGGGTCCATATCTTCCGCAGGTCGGCCGACGCGCGGCGATTGCGCCAGAATCTTGACCCCTGCCCGGATCGCCGCGACCGCACGGCTCGCCGCGTCGGCGTCCTTGGGCTTCAACCAGCGATGGAGCCGGTCAACATCGGCCAGTGCTTCCGGCGTCCAGATCAGACGTGGCACTTAGGCAGCTCCGCATCCTCGCCGCTTCCAGCTTCGCCAACCAGGCGTCCGCTTCCTCAAGCGTCAGATGCAAGCCCGTCCGCTGATATTCCTCCCATGCCCGTATCGCGTCCTGCTTGAACGCCTCGCGCTTTTCCTCGCGCTCGACATACTGCGCGATGGCTTCGCGCATGATCCAATGCGAGCTGCGACGGCGCGCGTCGGCCAAGTGCTGCACGCGCCCTTTCAGGGTATCGTCCAGCTTGATAGATGTTGCCGCTGCCATATTGCGACCTCCTTAGCGCAAGGTATTGCCTCGCGCTAAGATACGCTATCCCTGCCCCGCCGTCCATCCCTTCCCTTGGTGTGCGCTGGGGCGCTTTCGTCATTTCACATACAGAAGCCGTGCTATCGTCATTTCAGGGGGCGTTGCGGGAGGGGGCGGAATCCTACGCTAAGGATTTGGGCCAGCGATATTCCCCGGTTAGATTGATGTGTTCCCATCCCAACGGCGAGACGTGGGCGAGTAGATCAGGCGCGATATGGTACCGCTGGCGGCCCGGGTATTGACGACCTCGCCGAGCTTCATGGTGTTCCAGAATATGATGATGGCGGCGAGCAGGTTCATTCCGGCGATGCGATAGTGCTGGCCTTCGCCGGATCGATCCCGGATTTCACCTCGGCGGTGGAAGCTGATGGCGCGCTTTAGGGCGTGGTGGGCCTCACCCTTGTTGAGGCCGATCTGAGCCTGGCGCTGGAGGCCGGCATCAAGAATCCAGTCGATCATGAACAGGGTTCGCTCGATGCGGCCCACCTCTCGCAATGCGAGGGCCAGCTCATTCTGGCGCGGGTAAGAGGCGAGCTGCGAAGAATCTGGCTGGGGCGACGATCCCCGCTGCGATCGTCGCCATGATGCGCAGATGTCGGGCCAGTTGCGCTCGATGAGCGGTTCATTGATCTACCTCCGACCAGCGCTCGCACATTGGCCGGCGTCGCGTTGGGCGTGAAGGCATAGAGTCTTTTCTGAGGGAGATCGCGGATACGGGGGGCGAACCTGTAGCCGAGCAAGGCGCAGGCGGCGAACACATGATCGGTGAAGCCGCCCGTGTCGGCAAAATGCTGGCGAACGCGGCGGCCCGCGTCATTCATGAGCAGCCCGTCCAGGATATAGGGAGCCTCGCTGACCGTTGCCGGGATCACCTGGGTTGCGAACGGCGCATATTGATCGGACACATGCTGTATCCCTTGAGGCCCGGGACGTTGCCATATTTCGCGTTGATCAGATTCATCGCCTCGCCCTGCTCGGTAGCAAGGAAGAACTGCCCGTCGCTGGATGCCGATTGCCCTTGTCCCCAGAAGGCGGCCATGGCAGGGCGGCGTGGGCCTCCACGATCATGGCGAGCGCCCGATCATAGGCGCTGCCTTCGACATGCCAGCGCGCGATCCGCAGCAATTCCCAGAAGCTGTGCGTGTTGGGTCGCCGCCGCCATCTTGCGCAAACCGAGATTGACGCCTTCCGCCAGCAACACGTTCATCAGGCCGATCCGGTCGCGGCAGGGCGCGCCGGTGCGCAGATGCGTGAACGGCCTCGGAAAATCCGGTTCGCTCATCGACTTCCAGCAAACAGATCGGTGATCCTCGCGGCGGGAGCTGTTGATAGAGATCGAGCACGAGATCCTCGGCCCCTTCGGGCGTGTCGGCCCTCAGCTTGTCGATGTGCAGCTTGCCGTTCTCGATGATGCCGCCTGGATCGTGCCGGTTCGCGCCGCGCGGCCAAACTCCTTCAGCCGTGTATCCAGTCGAGCCCTGCGCTCGGCCAGCCATTCGCCGGGGTCGCAGCGGCACGGCGAGCCGCGCCGGTCTGCTCTATCGCTGTGGCGGGACCAGAAGCTGCTTGAGGTCGCCATAGCGGCGCGATCCCGCCAACCATATGTCACCGGACCGGAAGGCGTCGCGGATGTGGAACAGCACCGCGATTTCCCAAAGCCGGTGGTCGCCGCTGGGCTCAGCGCGAAGATGACGATGCCATTTCGAGTTGGGACGTAGAAAATCCACCGGCGGATCGACCTTGATCCCGTTACGCAGCATCGCAACGGCCGCCAGAAGAGGCGTGGCGATCGGCGCCGCCTGCATGTCGAGCAGGCGCAGCATCCTGGGCGCGTAGAGGCGGAAACGGTGATAGCCGTCCAGCACACGGCTGAGCGGGTCGGCCGCGAGCACGTTGGTCAGCGCGGAGGCCGTGGCGACAAGGGTTCTGAACCGTTCCCAGCCAGGCCCGGTGGCGATTATCCCGTCCAGGGCCGTGCCATCGTCCTGCGCTCCAAGCAAAGCACCACCGATTTCGGCAAAGGACTTCAGCGTGTCCCGAACGGCCGCCTTTTCGTCGGCGATCCTGGTGTTGCAAAGGCGTTCGGAGGCCCGATAGAGACGGCCTACGATGCGATCGTGGGTCTCCACGATGACATCGGCCAGCGATGACCGCCATTCCAGGGTGCAGACAGCGAGGATCGCAAGCCGCCTGTCTTCGGGCAGATCACGCATGCCGTCGGCGTAATAGCGCTCGCCCTGCCGGCGAAGCCGGGTCACACGATGCGCCGGCACGCCGTCCAGCAAATCCGCCGGAAGATCGAACCTTTGAAGATATTCCAGTCGATCCATCAGCCGGTTAGCGGCTGCTGAATTTGCGCCAACCTCGAACTGTCGCAGCCATACGAAGCGCGTGACGCGACCATCCACCGTATCCTCCAACAGGTGAGCCAAATTCTCGCTCAGGGTTGGCGTGATGCGATGGGCGATAAGATCCTCGATCCGGCGCTCGGCCTCAACCAGCGCATCGGCGCAAAGGCGCTCGATCGTCGAGGAGCCGGGAAGGATCGTGCGGGTGCGGCGACACTCCGCAACGAAGCGACGGGCAAGATCCTCATTCGATGTCGCCGCCTCGGCTTCCCGAGCGATCCATTCGCGCAAATCCCGTGCGCCCCGCCCCGAAAAGGAGCGATAGCCGTAGATTCGGCGAAGGTCCGCCAGATGCTCGTGCGGGTCTCCTCGCGCGCGGCATAGAGGAGTAGATCGTCGCTGGTCAGGCCGAGCTGGGCCGCGATGAAATCCGATACCTGCGCCGGGATCAACTCGCCAGGAGCGAGCACCCGGCCCGGGTAGCGCAGGACGCACAGTTGCAGCGCGAAGCCAAAACGATTGTGGGCGCGCCGGCGCTGGCGGATATGCCCGAGATCCTCATCGCTGAGGGTATAGTGCCGCAGCAGCTCACCTTGATCGACCGGCAAGTGAAGCAGCGCCTCGCGCTGTCGATCGGTCAGGGTCACGCGACGCGGCATACATGCTCCTTATTCTTTCCGAGCTACGGTTTGAGATAGCTTGATTGAGATGCTGGTTAAGATACACAATAGCCTAATCTTATGTGCTCATGTTCGTCACCGCCTCAAACCTTCGTTTGTGATCCATGCTGATCGGCTACGCCCGCGTGTCCAAAGCCGACGGCTCGCAGTCGCTCGACCTGCAGCACGATGCCCTTCGCGCTGCCGGTGTCGAGCCAGGCAATATCTATGATGATCGTGCATCCGGTAGCCGTGATGATCGCCCCGGTCTTGCCGCCTGCCTGAAATCGTTGCGCGACGGCGATGTCCTCATCGTTTGGAAGCTCGACCGGCTCGGCCGAACGCTCACCCACCTGGTCAGCACGGTGCAGAATCTGTCGGATCGCGGTATCGGTCTGCGGGTGCTCACCGGCAAGGGCGCGCAGATCGACACCACGACGCCATCGGGCCGGATGGTGTTCGGCATTTTTGCCACACTGGCGGAGTTTGAGCGGGATATGATCCGCGAGCGCACCATGGCTGGCCTGGCCGCTGCCCGCGCGCGGGGACGCAAGGGTGGCCGCAAGTTCGCCCTCTCCAAGGCCCAGGTGCGGCTCGCTCAGGCTGCTATGGCCCAACGCGACACGTCCGTTTCCGACCTCTGCAAGGAACTCGGGATCGAGCGCGTCACTCTCTACCGCTATGTCGGTCCCAACGGGGAACTCCGGGATTACGGTCAGCGCGTGCTTGCTGCCAAAACGCGATGATGATGACGGGAGCCCCGATCAAACTTACCCAAGCGGACGCCGCAGACGTTGCAGACCTGTACAACCGTTGCAGCGACTATTTCCTGTTGCAGGACGGGGCCGCGCCCACGCTGGACGATGCTCGCGAGCTTTTCTCCGATGTGCCGCCCGAAAAGAGCGCCCACAATCAAGCTGTCCTGGGATGGAAGGGGCCTGGCGGCCTATATGCAATCGCGGCCATCCTCCGCGATTTATCCGCGTGATGGCACATGGTATCTCGGCTTCATGATCGTAGATGCCGCACAGCGTGGTCGTGGCGTCGGACGCTCAATTTACTCGACGGTCGAAAGCTGGGCCGCTGCGAGAGGTGCCACAGAGATTCGGTTGGCCGTGCTGGAAGCGAATGAAGCGGCAGAGCGATTTTGGCGTTCTCTCGGCTTCATTGAGTATCGGCGCGTTGGGCCAGACACCTTCAAAATGCGTAGCCATCGCCGGATAGAACTGAGCCGTCGCCTTTCTGGCGCGACCGTAGAAGGCAGCAACAAGTAAGATCTCGCGCCGGCTATCTGGGCGAGCTTGGCGTAGGATTCCGCCCCCTCCCGCAAACGCCCCCAATTACCCCGAGCCCTTCAAACTGTCGCTTTCGTCCACTGTCAGCGACAATTACCCAGCGCTGTAATGGACGATGCCCGGTTGCCCCTCGCAACCGCTCATGATAGCCCGAAGTCACCAACCGGCGCGGCCGCCTACCGGCCATCATAATTGACGCCGACCGGACTCCGTAATCGTCGCGCTACACACGATGGCGTGGACGGTCAGGAAGTAGGGCGCGTAGCTTAGGTCGGCGATGAGGCGCAGCTCATGCGCGATCTGGTCCCGGTAAGGTTTGGGTACGTCGCCGTCGAACATCCGCTCGACGGCATCGTTGGTCATCTGCTCGAGCGCTTCATGTGCGGTCAGCCCTTCGATCACGCGCTCGTGCGGGTACTGGTAGGCAAGCTCTCGCCAAGGTCGAAGGTGCACTCCGCTGCAATGTCGACGCTCGCGCGCAATGCGTCGGGATAGGCCGCAAATCGTCGGACCATCTCTGCAGGTGGCTTGAGCGCGCGGTCGGCGTTGACCTCGCGGCGGTACGAGCTGCAGCGCCGACTTGCGACCATCGGCACCTTGCGGGCTTCGGCAATGATGGCGCAGGGCGTTCCATCGCGCACAGCATCCTCGATCACCGCCAGCAACATCTTGTCGTCACGCGGCTCGACGTGGACCTGATCTGCAGCCAGACCCGCCTGCTCGACGCCAGGAGCATAGAGGTCGCTGCGGCAGCTCACCCACAAAACCGGAGCCCCAGTCGCATGAGCTTCGCGTGCTGCGATCCCCGCAATGAAGAGCGTGGCTGCCGCGTCGTCGACAAGCGAGCAGCTGCTGGCGGCGATTTCATGGAGTGCCCCGGCGCGAAGGCCCTCCCCTGCAAGCCGCCGATCGAGCGGTTCAACGCCGAATGGCAAGCTGCGATGCGCAACCAGAGGCGACGCAAGTGACCGCAGCTCATCAAGGATCGGTTGTGTTTTCTCGTTGGCGGGCATGAAAAGCTGACTCAGGTGTTCCTCATATGTTCTGCTAATGCCGCTTGCGGGTCAAGGGTTCCTGACCAGAAGGGCACGTGCGGATGAGAACAGCGGTGGAACACTCGGGGGATAAAGAGGGTACAAAACGCTTTCAAACCAAGCGCGAATGATTCAGAGAGGGCCATGCCGATCCGCTCTGAGAACCGCTGGCTTTATCCGATCGACTGGCCGCAGTTGTCGAACGCAATTCGCTTCGGCCGCGCTCGATCACGGTGCGAACATTGCAAGCGCCCTCACATGCGCAAGATTCTTCACCTAGGCGATGGACGGTGGTGGGACGCGGATGCTCAGCGCTGGAGAACTGGCACCGGCAAGGTCATTGCGGTGCGTGGCGCGGATCTGCTGAGCGCCCGGAGCACCTACGTCGTTCTAGCCTGCGCGCATCTCGACCACGATCCAGGTAACAACGACCCCGCCAATCTGGCTGCCCTCTGCCAGCGATGCCACATGCTGCACGATGCTGCCGAGCATCGCTGGCAGCGTTGGTGGGAACGTGTTTCGGCTCTGCGCTGCCCGGGATTTGTTCGAGGACCCGCGTAGCACTCGCCGGCGTATCGCTCAGTCAGCTTCGAATGCCCCGCCGTTTGAGGGGTCGTTCGGCTAAATTGGATAGCCCTACCCAATCGACCATCCCGGTCAGGACAGCGCTGGCTGTCTCAATCGCCGCCGTAGGCATTGCATCGTGTAACGCATCGCGATACAATGACCCCGATGATAATTGGATTCCGGCACAAGGGGCTTGAAGCCTTCTATCACAGTGGCACCACGCGGGGTGTTCAGGCTTCCCATGTGAAGAAGCTCCGGAATATTCTTGGGTTGCTGGAAGTCGCGGCAGGACCGGACGATATGAATCTGCCATCCTTCAAGCTGCACCCGCTGAAGGGCGACTTGCGAGGCCATTGGTCCGTTTGGGTCAACGGCAACTGGAGGATCACATTCCGTTTTGTCGGCACCGACGCTGAACTGGTCGACTATCAGGATTACCATTGAGGCTATGACGATGATGCACAACCCTCCCCACCCCGGCGAACTACTGCGCGATGAAGTCATTTCAGCGCTGGCCCTGTCTGTTACTGAGGCGGCCAACCGGCTTGCCATGTCACGGGTCGCACTTTCGCGGGTGTTGAACGGCAAGGCCGCAATCAGCCCCGACCTCGCGGTTCGTCTCGAGCAGGGGGCTAGCACCGCCCGAGCTTGGCTCGCGATGCAGGCAAACTACGACCTCTGGTGTGCTATGCAGCATGAGCAGCCGCCCGTCCGGCGCTTACAGGACGCGGCGTGAGAGTTAGGGGTCGGTTCCGCCTGAGGGCCGGCTGACACCTTGAGCGGAAAGCTTGGCAGCTGCCAGGCGGTTACGCGCATTGCTTAGGACCTTCGGCAGTCACTTTGACGATCTTGGATGCAGCCCGCCCGCTTCGCGGATCTGCCTCAGCCAATCGACCTCTCAGATCGTAGGTCGCCGACCGTTGCGTGATGATCTCGGCAACTTGGCGTCGGGTACGCCCAACACCTCTCCATTATGAGGGCATCGCGTGGATGGTACGCCAGACAACGCTAAACCCGAACAATACCAGAACGGCGATGTGAGGGCGGTCAACGGCGGAAGTCAATCAGCCCCAGCTCTTGCCACATCCACGTAAAATCATAGGTGGCCATTGGCTCGCCAGTCCCGGATTTTGCCGCACCATTCTCTATATATTTTAGCCAGTCGGCAACTTTCGCCCGGCCTGCCTTTGTACGGGCCAAAGCCCGCGGTGTCTTGTTGCCGAGGCGGGCACCGCTTCATCAAGCGTTTTGGTATATTCGCGTGTCAGCATCTCATGAACGATGCGCTCCCTTTCGTCCGACGGGATATCGAGCGGCTCTTCCTGCGGAGCGCGGGCGGCGTCATCGGCCATGAACTGGGCCATAGTCCGAATTTCGGTCATAGGTGTGCTCACGCAATCACCGAGCCATTCGCGCATATGCGTGATCGCTTGCTCGCGCGGGCGGCGCTATTGACCTCAACGATCAGTTTGCGACCCACCAGTTCGACATTGGCAAAAACAGGTGTGCCGTCCTCCATGGTTGTCACAAAAGCCTGCCCGCCTTTGGTCGTTCGTGGTTTCCTGTTCTTCGTCACTGGCGCCAGCCAGTTCCAGAACGTATCGCTCGCAGGTTCCAGCCATTGCGCCGCGTTCAGCCTGCGAACCACGCTCTTGCCGATCACGCCCTTCGCCAGGGGAACACGATACGGTGGAACACAAGATCATCGCCATCGGCATTGACCATTTCCGGCACGCTGCCGGGCATGGCCTTGCCCAAACTGTCCAGAAGCCAGATATTCGTGAAAATCGGGCCTGACGCTTTCAGGAGGCCGTCCCTTTCGGAAGGGGACAGTCTGCCAGTACCTGGCCCATCGTTTTCAAGTTGGGAAAAGGCCTCGATTACTCGCCCGGCGCCATCTGCGCTGAAGGGCAACAAGGCGCCGGAAATCCCATGGCGCCCGTTCACATCGACGACCCGTGCAGCGATCTTGTCCCAGTTAACAAGGGTCTGTGTGGCACTATGTTCACGCACCGTGACCGGCGCAATGTCACGCAGAAGATCCCGCAAGGTCATCGAGTGCCCTGGGATGACCTCGCTCACTTCATAGAGCGACATGACCGTATCGCGCAGTGCGCGCATGTAGGCCTTGTTCGGCGCTTTCTCGTTCCAGCCCCGGCGCTTGAGATAGTCATCGACGAGATTGAGACCTTCAGGCTCGAGTTCCTGTGTGAGCAAGTCTTCGAAAGCACAGCCCCACAGCTGGCCTTGCCAATGGTCGCCGATGACGTCGAAGATATCATCAGGCTCAAGATCCGTGGCCTCGCATGCCGGGCCAAGATGCGCGAACAGCATCTCGTCCATCATCTCGTCCCAGGGCGCACGTCCCATATACTTCATCAGTCCGGAGAGATCGTGAGCGGATTTCAATCTGGACATTCAGGGGCCTTTCCACGCCAAGGCGGCGCATTTCACGATAGATGGTCGATCGGCCGATGCCGAGTTGACGTGCTGCTTCGTCGTGAGATGTGGGCTTCCACCAGTTTTATGGCGGCATTCACTTTGGACATGTCGAGAGGCTGGGCCCAGGTTGCTTGCCTTTGGCACGGGCAGCAGCGATGCCGTCTCGGGTTCGCTCGGATATGAGCCGCCTTTCGAAATGAGCGATGGCCCCGAACACATGGAAGATGAGTTCGCCAGCGGCCGAAGACGTGTCGATTTTCCTCAAGGCTCAGGAGCGCAATGCCCTGGCCGCGCAATGTCTCGACTGTGGCGAGCAGTTCGGCCAGCGAGCGCCCTAATCGATCGAGGCGGACCACCGCGAGGGTATCACCCTTGCGAGCATAGGCGATCAGGTCGGCCAGACCGGGGCGCTCCATGCTCTTGCCCGACATGACGTCGGTGAACACCTTGATGGCGCCAGCCTTCTCCAGTCGCATGGTCTGACCCGCCACGTCCTGATCGCCGGTGCTGACGCGGGCGTAGCCCAATATTCCGCCCATGCCGTGCGTCTCCCAAACGGTCGTTCTGTGGACGCTATGAAGCGCGACCGCTTCGCCCCATCCATATCCGTCCACATACTATGTCTCTTTACCCCACTGTCCATAGGCACAAATGACCTTTTGTGGACGGGAATCGGCATGGCGAAGCGCAAGCATCAACTCCTGACCGAGAGCGAACGCGATCAGATCCTCGCCATCCCGACCGATCGCGACCGTTTGGCCCGGCTCTATACCTTCGAGCCTGCGGACATCGAGATCATTGGCGCGCGACGGGAGCGACGGAATCAGTTGGGCGTGGCGCTGCAACTCGCGCTCCTGCGGCACCCGGGCGTCACGCTTGCGCAGTTGATACAGGACAGGGGAGCAATACCCCATGATCTCGCCGCTTTCGTCGCGGAGCAACTTGGTCTGCACGTAGCCGACCTGGCCAACTATGCGGCGCGGGTTCAGACAATGACGGATCATGCCCGTGAGCTGGCGGTGCGCTTGGGACTTCGGGGGCGACCCGCGCCGATATTCCCTTCATGATCGAAGCGGCCGCGAAAGCGGCATGGGCGACCGACAAGGGGATGACGATTGCGATGGGCGTGGTCACCGTCTTGCGCGAGGCCCGAATTCTGCTGCCGTCCATCTCCACCATCGAACGCGCCAGCAGCGCGGGACGCGCGCGTGCCCGCAAGCAAGCTGCCTATGCTCTGATCGCCCGATCTCAGCACCGAACAGGTCCAAGCCCTCGATCAGCTTTTTGACGACGCCGGCGGCATGAGCCAGCTCGCTTCGCTCAAGACCATCCCCATCGCGGCAAGGCCCGATCACATCCGCCAGATTCTCGACCGCCTGCGGCAAGTGCGGAAGATCGGCATCTCCCCGGACGTGGCTGGCCGCATCCACGCGGACCGATTCCGGCAATATGTCAGGGAAGGCCGTGCATCGCCTGCCTATATGATCGAGCGATACGTTCCTTCCCGGCGGCGTGCCACGCTGGTTGCCTTCCTGCTCGATCTTGAAGAACGACTAACCGACAACGCCCTGGAAATGGCGGACAAGCTGATCGGCAGCATCTTCACCCGTGCGAAAAACGCTCAGGCACGCAGCTATGCCACCACGTCGAAGAACGTGGCGCGGCTGATGCTGATCTTTGGCAGGACGATCGACGCGCTGACCGATGCGGTCGATACCGGCGAAGACCAGATGGAGGTCCTGGACGCCTCGGTAGGATGGCACACCCTCCTGAAGGCCAGACCGGAAGTGGCGACGATCGCGGAAACCGCCAATCTTGATCCGCTGACGGTCGCGGCCGACCGCTATGCGACGTTGCGCAAGTTCGCCCCTGATCTGCTTGAAGCGCTACAGTTCAGGGCCGGAAAGGGCAGCGCGAAAACGATTGCCGCCATTGAGATACTGCGCGACCTCAACAGGTCGGGCAAGCGCGATGTGCCTACCGACGCTCCGATGCCCTTCCGCAAGGAATGGCGGAAAATCGTCGTGGGCGACGGCGAAGCTGAGCGCCCGCGCGGCATAGAGGCCCTGCGCTTTGAGGTCGCGGGCGATCAACTCCATCGCCGCGATGCCGCCTCGGCGCAGGGATTCCACGAAGGCCCGCCGGTCGGCGAAGGCCGTCTGCGGTCCCCACAATCCGAGGCGTGTCGCATAGGCAAGATTGTTGACATCCGAGGCGCCCGTCGCCGAGGCGTAGAGAATCCGGGCGCGCGGAGCGAGATTTTGCAGGCGGACGCCGGCAATGCCCTGCTCGGACCCTTTCGTGGCGCCGAACCGGCCCTCGCCGCCGGCCACCCCGGCCATTTCATGCGCCTCGTCGAAAACGATGACGCCGCTGAAATCCTCACCCATCCATTCGATCAGCTGGCGCAGCCGCGTGCCCCTGTCGCCGCGGTTGGAGCGCAGGGTGGCATAGGTCAGGAAGAGGATCCCATCGCCCAGCGCGATCGGGGTGCCGAGCTTCCACTGGTTGAGATGCTGGATGTCGAGCGGCAAGCCGCCAAGCGCCGACCAGTCCCGGCGAGCGTCTTCGACCAGCGTCTCGCTCTTGGATATCCAGAGGTGGCGGCGGTTGCCACGCAACCACTGGTCGAGGATGACGCCTGCCACCTGCCGCCCCTTGCCGGCGCCCGTGCCATCGCCAAGGAAAAAGCCGGTCCGATAGGCGTTACCGGCCTCTGCCGGCGACAGCGAAAGACCCTCCTCGCTGGATATGAACCGCCCGGGAAGATCGCGCTCGAACGCCGCGCCAGCGTAGATCAGCGTTTCGAGCTGCGCGTCCGAGAGCAGGCCGTCGTCCAGGATCCTGGCCGGCAGCACGGGTTCATAAGCGACCGGGGGTGCGGCAATCGATCCCATTGCCTGCGATTCGACCAGCGCGCTTGGGTGCTCACGAGCATCGGCAATCAGCAGACGGCTCGGCCGATAGGGCAGGTAAATCCCTTGCGGTTCGCCCGCGGGTGCGGGCGCGTCGAGACGGTGATAGGCGACCGCGCGGGTCGTGGGCAGGGTCACCGCCGCACGCGAGCAGACGGGGCGGGTCCGCCGCGTGAGGCCCCGGAACAATCCGCTGGGGCGGGAGATCGGCTGCGGCTGCGGCGCGCATGGGGTCGCCATCGCATCGATGGCCGCAAGCGCAGCGCCGAGCGTCGTGCAGGTCTGGCGCGGGACCGAGCCCCCTGCCCCGTCCTTTTCGAGGAGTATGAGCTGGACTGCCTGGCCGGTGCCGTGCTTGGCATAGGCATCGGGCGGCAGGTCGAGATGCAGCCGGGCATGCGCGCCCGCAGTGGCGTGCAGCCAATCCGCGTCCTCCGTCTCGATGCGGTCGGGGAGAATAACGGCGCAGCGCCCGCCTGGAGCAAGCCGCAACAGCGCGGAGCGCAAATGGCGAAGCGCGGCATGGCGATCGCGCGCGCGCCCCTGGCTTCGCGAGAAGGGCGGATTGAGGAGCACGACGCTCGGCACCAGTTGCGGATCGAGCATATCGTCGATCAGTTCGCCATCATGCGTGCTCAGCCTGCCTTCGGGAAAGGCGTGACGCAGCAAACGCGTGCGCCAGGCATCGATATCATTGAGAAGGAGGCGCGCGCCGGCGAGATGGGCGTGTACGGCCAGGAGGCCGGTCCCGGCCGAGGGCTCGAGCACGATATCGTGTGCCGTGATCGCGGCTGCCTTGGCGGCAAGGAAGCCGATCGGCGCCGGTGTCGAGAATTGCTGGAACGCGATCTGCGTTTCGCTACGCACGCTTTGCGTGGGAAGCGCCGCCGTCATAGCGATCAGCTGGGCGAGCCGCGCATTCGCATCTGCCGGGAGCGTCGCGTTCTTCAGATGGAGGACCTGCGCGAGTTCGAGCACATCGTAGGCGTCGCGCAATGACCACAGGCCATCGGCGCTCGAGCCACCGAAAGCGGAGGTCATTTCGGCAAGGAGGTCGTTACGTGCAACCGGACATCCTTCGGACAGCCGGTCGGCTATGCCTTGAGCAGCGGTACGGGCGGGATCATCGAGCGGCAGCGTGAGCGCGAGGGGGTGTGTGGCCATGGGGCATCTCCAGGTCTGACACCTGGCATCAGCGCCAGGTCATCAGCCGGAAGGCTCCCTCCCCTTTCAGGCCGCCTCGGCGGCCCGGCGGACACGCCAAGCATCATTCCAGTCCGCGTGCCGTTCCGGCAGCCGGAGCACCAGTTCGCGTCCATTGGCTGTGAGATGGGGGCGGGCTTTTTTGAGCATGGCGGCAGCGGCGGCACCGCGATCGCCATAGACGATGATACGCTTGACCCGTTCGGGGATGGCGACAAGCCCAAGGCGTTCGACCCCGCCCAGCGCCCAGGTGGGCGTTCCGAACCAGGCCATTGCTGAAAGGGCGTCCTCGATGCCTTCGGCAAGGCCAAGCTCCTCGCCGGCCGGCGCCAGACGAATGGCCGCGTCGCCGAGAAGGCCAAGGGCAATCTTCGGCTTTGGCATGGGTTTGTGCAGGATGTCGGCGAGATCGAGGCAGGTCCGCTGGACGGCGACAACCCCCAGATCATTCTCGACCGCGGCGATCATCGCCGGAAAGAACCGGCGGCGCTCACCGGCCCCGACGATGGTGCGCGGGTTGTAGCGCAGGCAACGCGGATAGGGAGGCGGCAGACCGCGCGCCGCCAGATAATCGGCCGCTGGAGATCCGGCGATGGGCTGGCTCGCCTTCCATAGGCGAAGTGCAAGAGCGCGATGGTCCGCGGCCGCCTTCGGGCGCGGCATTGTGAGCGGCTCCGCATCGTGAAGTTTGCGCCGGCGCAAAGCAGCCAGAACATCGCGCGTGTCGCAGCCGGCAAAGCAGTGGAACAGGATCGCCCGCTCGCCCAGGCGTACCGACAGGCTGGGACCATGATCGTTATGTGCCGGGCACCGGCATTCGCCGCGCGTACCGCGCCAGATCCCACCCAGGGCTTCGACAATGGCTTTGGCGCGATGGGGAGCAGCTATGGGCATCGACTAATCCTCGGAAGTGGTGGAGCGCCGCTGCTGATTGCGCCCTCCCCTCCCCGATATTTCACCCCGGCATGCCTTTGGGTGCCAGGATCCCGAATTCCTCGACGATGCGATCGGTTGTGTAGTGCGTCGCGCCGTCGCGTTCATAGGAGTTGTCCTTGAGCCGTCCGGCTATGCGCACGAGATCCCCGACTTGAGCCCGGTCGGCGATATGTTTTCGCTGGCCTTCGCTGAAGACGCTCACGCGGTTCCAGTGGCTGTCTTCCTGCCATTCGTTATCGTCACCCTTGCGGCGATAATTCGCGCAGACCGACAGCAGGGTGACTTTCGGCCGCGCGTCGATTTCCCCGATCCGGCCGATGATCTCGAACTTGGCGAAGTTGATCATGCACCCTCCATGCGCAAGGTCATTTGGCCGGCAGCCTATCGTAGGCGGCTAACTTCGCGTATCCCTCCAGGCGGGGGGATTGAACGATTGCATCAGGCGCGACGCCGATCTCTTTCTCAAAATAAAAAGAATCAAAACGCCGCTGCTCGCAGCGGAAGCTTTTCCGATTCAAAAGGATTCAGATTCAGGAGGCCGAAAGCACAGCATTTCTGCGGGTTTGAGCAAGCTTATCCTGACCGGACGGGGGATTTTGCCTGCCCTTCCGGGGGCGCTTCCCTGACCGATCGGGGGATGCAACCTGACCTGCTGGGGCCTTCCTGACCGTATGGGGGACAGCTTCCTGCTGGAGTGATTCGCTCGCCATAGCGTTCGTCAGGGACTTTCTTCGGCGTCCGCGCTGCCGTTTGCGCGGGTCCGGGCGCTTGGAAACGCGACTCGCCGCACTTCCTCATGGTTTGCTGCTTCGGAGCGAAGTTCCATCCTGACCTCTTGGGGGCCGAATCCGGTGTCTATCCTGCCCTGACTTGACGCGTAAGGACAGGTCAGGCAGATTTTCTCCCACGCTGGACGAATCGGCGCAGACTTCATGGCATGGATGACGAGCAAGCCCTAGATCACGCTGTAACGCCCTCCCCCACCGGCGATGACGCTTCTCCGGGACGGGCGATGCGGGTGGCTGCCGCCCTGCAGGCAAAGGGCGGTGACGAGTTCGCCAAGCCCGGCAGCATCGTCGAGGTCAAGTTCGTCAAAGGCCAGTCGCTTAGCCTGACTGCTTCGCGTTTGCTTGCGCTGATGATTTTGACCGCGGGCGGTGATGCCTGGGAGGACCGCCCGCACAAGATGCGAAAGGCGGACATTCGCCGCGGCCACAAGGGCAATGAGCGCATCTCGGATATGCTTGAGGAATTGCACCGCACGCTTTTCGCGGTCGACGACAAGTCCTGGCGCGGCAAGAAGGCGACGCTGCGCTTTTCGCTTATCTCGTCGTCGCGCGAAGAAGCGGAAGACGAAGAGGGCGCGGACGCTGGGTGGATCGAGTGGGAGTTCACGCCCGAAGCCCGAAAGCTGATCCAGGAATCGGAGACCTATGCGGTCCTGAACCGCCAGGCGGTGCTCGGCTTCCGATCAACCTATGCGCTCAAGCTGTACGAGATCGGGGCGCTGAGGCTGCATAGGCGCCAGTCGCTCTGGAAGGGCGACATGACGGCGCTGCGTGCGCTGCTCGGCATCGCGCCGGACGTCTACAAGGATTTCGCGCAGCTGCGCCGCAAAGTTCTCGAAAAGGCGAAGGCCGAAATCGACCAGCTCGCCCATTTTCGCGTGGAGTGGCGGGAGATCCGCCAGGGCAGAACTGTCACCGAAATCGAATTCCGCTTTGAGCCCAAGGATGCTCCGGCCCAAATCGCGACCGTGGATGAGATCGGTCGGCACTCTGCGGGCAGAAAGGCGCGGCGCGAGGACGAGGTGGAGACCGTTGCCGTCGAGGCTGTCACACAGGCGGCGGTGGCGGCCTTGGTGTCAAAGGATAAGGCTGGGGCAGGGGAGGTCACCTTCCCGAACGGCACGATCCGCTTTGGCTCGGACACGCTCGCGGCCATCGGCCGTTCGGCTGGCGGCGGTTGGGACATCGATCTCATTGCCGATGCCTATCGCGCGCAGATGGGCGAAAGGCTGGCGAAGCTCAAGGGCGCCAAGCTGATCGCATCCTGGACCGGCTTCTGCGAGAGTTTCCTGGCACGACGCGGGCGCCCCTGAGCCGAAATTGCACCGGTGCAATTTCGGGGTGAACTGCCCCCAAGGGGTCAGGTTGCGAGGGGGCGCAAAAGGTCTGCGGCGCAGATTGGGCAAGTTTCGCCCTTCGGGCTGGGCCGACTTGCGAAAATCAGCCTTCGATTGACCTAAAAGTGCAAATTGAGCTATGCCCCCTCTAGTTTCGCAAGGGGGCCTCTCTTGGCTGCATCACTCGACATTGAGGGCACGCAGGACCTGCTGTCCGTCTCGACGCTCGCACAACGGACCAGCTCTGTCCTCGAGCGGCTCCGCGACTCCGCGCGGAGTGCCCGGGCGGACGAGCGGCGCGAGCCGACGTTCCCGATTGGCAAGGCCGCGGAACTGGTCGGCCGAACCGCGGCGGCCATTCGCGAGGCCGAGAAGGACGGCCGCTTGCCGCCGCCTCCGCGAACCGAGAATAATCGGCGTGTCGGCTATACCCTGGCGCAGCTCAACGACATGCGCGGACTGTTCGGCACCCGGCCCTGGCGGGCCGCAACCGATCCCTGCTGCGTTATCGCGGTGCAGAACTTCAAGGGCGGGGTGGGGAAATCGACTCTTTCGGTGCACCTGGCCCAATATCTCGCGATCAAGGGCTACCGGGTGGCTCTCATCGATTGCGACAGCCAAGCGTCGGCAACCACGCTATTCGGCTATGTGCCCGACCTCGACCTGACCGAGGAGGACACGCTCTATCCATTCCTGCGGCACGACGACATGGAGTCGCTCGACTATGCCCTGCGCAAGACCCACTTCGACGGCCTCGAGCTTGTTCCGGCCAATCTGCGGCTGTTCCAGTCGGAATATGAAATCGCAGCGCGCATGGCGCGGGGGCAGGGGAACCTGATCGACCGCATGGCGCAAGGCATCGCGAGCATTGCCGATCGGTTCGATGTGGTGGTTCTCGATCCGCCTCCGGCGCTCGGCGCGATCTCGCTTTCGGTGCTGCGCGCGGCCAATGCGCTGGTGGTGCCGGTTCCGCCGACGGTGATGGACTTCTCGTCGACGGCGGCCTTCCTCGCCATGCTCGATGAGACCATAGAGACGCTGGCCGATCGCGGCTTGGCGCCGTCGCTTCAGTTCCTGCGCTTTGTGGCGTCCAAGGTCGATGAGAATAAGTCGATGCAGAAGGAACTGCTGAACCTGATGCGGACCCTTTTCGGTCACGCGATCGTCCGTACGCCGCTCAAGGATTCGGCCGAAATCGACAATGCAACGGCGCGGCTGATGACCGTCTACGAGCTGGACGGCCCGGTCACCAGTTCGACGGTGCGCAACCGCTGCCTTGCCTATCTTGATGGCGTGAACAGTGAAATTGAGGTCGACATTCGGTCGATGTGGCCGAGCCATTTGACGCGGCTTCGCAAGGAGGGACTCGCCTGATGCGAGCAAAATTGCACCGGTGCAATTCCGGGTAGAAGGGGTGGATGATGAGCAAGAAGAACGCCAACTTCGCGGCTGATCTGGTCGCCGGAATCGACCCGGGGGCGCAAGCCCCAGCGGCGCGGCGCCCTGGCATCGGTGCGAGCGTGCTGGCGGGCCGGGAAAGCCGGCTTGCCGAATTGGCGACGGGCAGCGTCGTCTCGCGCACCCATGAGCTTGTCGATCCCGCGCGCTGCCGAATGTGGGCGGGGCATAACCGCGAATATGCGCTCCTCAATGAGGAGCGGTGCGCCGACCTCATCGAGAGCATCAAGGCGCAGGGCAAGCAAGAAATGCCCGCCATCGTTCGCCGCGTGAAGGACGATCCTGCCTTCGATTTCGAGGTGATTTGCGGCGCGCGCCGGCATTGGACGATCAGTTGGCTGCGCGCCCACAACTATCCGGATTTCCGCTTTCTCGTCGATATCCGTAGCCTTACCGACGAGGAGGCCTTCCGTCTCGCTGACCTCGAGAATCGGGCGCGCGACGATCTCACCGATCTGGAGCGCGCGCGCGACTATCTGCGCGCGCTCGACGCCTATTATGAGGGGCGCCAGAAGGTGATGGCCGAGCGGATCAATGTCACGGAAAGCTGGCTCAGCCGCTATCTCGACCTTGCCCGGCTGCCGGCGGAACTGATGGCGGCCTTCGCCCTTCCGCAGGATCTCAGGATCAAGCATGTCACCGCGATCAAGCCTCTCTTGAAACCGGAGGATCGGCGGCAGCGTGTGTTCGCCGAGGCGGGACGTCTCGCTCAGGTGCAGTCCGATCGCGCAGCACCGATGCCGGTCCCCGATATCATACGCGCGCTCGCTCTGGCCGCCGATCCCCCCAAGAGGTCAGGATCCCCCAAGAAGTCAGGAAAGCCGGAAACGATCGTGTCCGAAGGGGGGAAACCATTGCTGAAAGTGGAGGCGGTGGATCGTAAGGGTCTCAAACTTACCTTGCTCCCGCATGCCGGTGGTACGCGGGCTGAAGCGGAGGCCGCGTTGAAAGCGCTGCTCGATCAGCATTGGAGCTAGGACAATCTTCAGCGGTTCTGAGACGTGAGAGTTTTGTCTTCACATGTTGAATATGGACTGCCCTATGACTGCAGCCTTCCAGGATGACATTCGCGAGAATGAGATCATCTCGCCCCGTCGTCTGGCGGAGCGCCTGCGCTTCTCCATGGCGCATTTGGCTCGCGTTGCTCGCCTGGATCCTAAGGCCATGACTCTGTATCCCTCCGCCCCGACCGTGCAGATTAAACTGGAGGAAATAGCCCGAGTTATAACGCGAGCGGCAGAACTTGCAGGCGAAGAAGGCAAGGCGGTTATCTGGTTCAAGCATCAACCCATTTCTGGAGTTGGGAAAACGGCCGCGGAATTGGTTGCGAATGGCGATATCGATATCGTCATGGAAGATCTCGATCGTATGGCTGCCGGGGTCTATTCCTGACAGGCGTCACTCAAGGCCGAAAGGTTAGCTTGTCCGCAGGACCTTTAGGCGAATGTCTTCTTCTCGTAGACGGTGACAATCGCCCGGCCATCCCAAACGTAGCACAGGTGCCGCTCCTGTCGGCTGTTGGCGAGTAGGCGAGGGCGGAACACCGCGGCGCACTCGCCGTCGGCGTCGCGCACGCTTTGGTACACGATGCCATCCGAACCTTGCTCACGCAGGTGCCGGCCAAGCGCCTGGCCGGCGGCATAGCTGTCCGGGGCGTAGAGGGCAGGGCGTTCATCGCGCAGGCCGCGAATATCGTGGAGCATGGCGTCCAGGTCGACCGCGTAGACGCGCATGTCGAGTTCCTGCGCCGGTTCGTGGGTGTACGCCATGAAGCGGGTTCGGTGATGGCGCGTCTCGGCAACCGCAGTCTCGATGGTGCTGGCAGCGTAGAACAGCCCGAAACTGCCGTCACAGAACCGGCTGCCATCGGGATTTAGGTGGGTGAACGCTGCCATGATCGCCGATGTTCCGGGTCCCGATACGCGGTCCTCCGGTGGGACGAGGGCGAGGTCCCCGACCTCGTCGCGAAGCCGGTCGTTGGTCATCGCCTCGATCGCATAGACCGCTTCCAGGTCGGCCGGATCCGCGACATCCTCAAACAGCGATATGGGCGGGAACCGGCTTGCGACGATCCGGTAGCACGGTTGCCACCGCACTTGCGTCGTCGCAATGGCATCCATCAGCCGCGCTGCGCGTCGATATATTGACGCACCACGTAGAGATCGGCGACATTGCCCGAGGCCATCCGCTCGATCGCCGGGCGTCCGGCGAACAGCGGCGCCTCATTGGGTTTGCGTACCCATTCGTTGGCGGTACGGGGCAGGAGCATCTTCAGCCCCTTGTAGATCCCCATGACATAGGAGATGCGCTCCAGCGCATCCTTGGGAATCGCCGCGACCGCGCCGCGCTTCCAGGTCTGGAAGGTCGAGCGGCTGTCGAGCCCGAGAAGCTTCATCTGCTCGGCTTCCTTGAGGTCCCAGGCGTCGGCAATGCGGAAAAAGGTGCGCAGCGCCGGACCGCTCAGATCCTTGCGGCTGGGCGCTTTGGCGGGGACGCCGGAATGGGCAGTTGTGGCCATTGGCCATCTCCTTCTTTCTCTGTCTATGTATGATATCTGTACATAACGTCAAGAAGAGATCAGTTTTCATACACGCCGAATGCGCGCGATGCCGCGTCAGGGATGGCCAGAACTGCCGGCGAGCAGCCGGTCGATCTCACCCATCGCCGCGTCGAACTCGGCAAGAGCCGCATGGGGGAGGGCGGTAGCCTGGTCCAAAGACGCCGGCTGCCCATCCCTTCCCGGTTCTTCGACGACCAGCAGGGCCTTCCCCTTGACCGTCTCCCGCCGTGCCATGCGCGCCGCCACAAGGGCGTCGCCGATCGCATAGGTGCCGCGCCGACTGATCCCGAACGCCCAGGTGATCTGATCGAGCCCGAGTGGCGCAAAACCAGCGAGCAGGATCCACACCTGCGGTGCCCGCGCGCTCGAGCGCAGGTGCCCCAACTGCTCGCGCATCAGCACCGCGCGCCGCCGCGCTTGCGCGACCAGCTCGGCAAGCCGGGTCACGCTGCGCTGGAGGCTGCGGGCCGCCAGCATGGCGCGTTCGCCCGGCCAGAGCTGCGGCTGCAGCGTTTGCGCCGTCACCGCGCCGGGGCAGGGGAGGGCGCGGGCCCACGCGCCGGACGCGGTCAGCAGCCGCCCCAGCGCGGCATCGACCGCCCAGAGCGGGGTGCGCGTGGCGGCCTGCTCGATCGCCACCGCGCGGTTCCCAAACGAACGGATTTGCACCGCGCGCTCCAGCGGCGCGAACCGCGGATCGGCGCGCAGCAGCGCGTGCAGGCGGGCCAGACCCGCGAAGGGCAGGGGGGTCTCGTCATCCGCGCCGGCCTGTTTCATTAGCGTGATCGCCCTGCCGATCGCTTCCTCCGCCAGCGCGTCTTCGGCTTGCATCGGGCGGTCGGCCCCGAAGCGAGCGGCCAGAGCGATGGTCTGCGCGGCATCGGCGAGCGGTTCCCACGGATGACGGCTGAGTTCGCCGAGCAGGGCGCGGACCACGGCATAGGCGGAGCAGCCGGTGAGGGGTGTCTCTTGGGGGCCGCGGTCGAGCCCGGCGAACCAGGCGTTGAACCGGTGTTCGGCGTCCGCAAATCCCGCTTGCGCCAGGGATGAAAGCAACACCTCCCGCAGCAGCCCTACGCAGAACAGCCGTTTTTCGATATCGGTGAGGCTGGCGAGGAGCCCGTCGAGCCGGCCGAGCGCCAGCGCGCATTCGCCTTGCGCGAGGGCGAGCTCCTCGGGTGGGACGTCGGTGTCGGCGGCGAGGGGATGGAAGCGCTCCATGCCGGATGTGTAGTGAATGCCAAAACACTGCACAACTACTCAGGTGGTTGGTGAACGAACATGTGATAATTGCAGTTATCACATAAGCAGATTTGACCGTTCTTTATAAGGTGGGCTACAAGCGCGGCTGAGGAGCGAGGCGCGTCGTGAGGGCTCTGTTGCAAAAATCGTGAAGCTTGAGCATGCTTGGCGGAGATTGGACGGACGGAACGATGACGGATTTCAAGTGGCGCCATTTCCAGGGTGATGTGATCCTGTGGGCGGTGCGCTGGTATTGTCGCTATCCGATCAGCTATCGCGACCTTGAGGAAATGCTGGCGGAACGCGGCATTTCGGTCGACCATACGACGATCTATCGCTGGGTCCAGTGCTACGCCCCGGAGATGGAGAAGCGGCTGCGCTGGTTCTGGCGGCGTGGCTTTGATCCGAGCTGGCGCCTGGATGAAACCTACGTCAAGGTGCGGGGCAAGTGGACCTACCTGTACCGGGCAGTCGACAAGCGGGGCGACACGATCGATTTCTACCTGTCGCCGACCCGCAGCGCCAAGGCAGCGAAGCGGTTCCTGGGCAAGGCCCTGCGAGGCCTGAAGCACTGGGAAAAGCCTGCCACGCTCAATACCGACAAAGCGCCGAGCTATGGTGCAGCGATCACCGAATTGAAGCGCGAAGGAAAGCTGGACCGGGAGACGGCCCACCGGCAGGTGAAGTATCTCAATAACGTGATCGAGGCCGATCACGGAAAGCTCAAGATACTGATCAAGCCGGTGCGCGGTTTCAAATCGATCCCCACGGCCTATGCCACGATCAAGGGATTCGAAGTCATGCGAGCCCTGCGCAAAGGACAGGCTCGCCCCTGGTGCCTGCAGCCCGGCATCAGGGGCGAGGTGCGCCTTGTGGAGAGAGCTTTTGGCATTGGGCCCTCGGCGCTGACGGAGGCCATGGGCATGCTCAACCACCATTTCGCAGCAGCCGCCTGATCGGCGCAGAGCGACAGCCTACCTCTGACTGCCGCCAATCTTTGCAACAGAGCCGCGAGAAGCACTGGCCGTATGGCGTGGGGTGTGACGATGGCGAACGGCACCCCGGTGCTCGGCAATGTCGAATTGAAAGGCCGGGCTCTGGTTCTCGCCGTCACCTCGGCCGAGCGGGCGAAACGCGGTACCGCGCTCATCACCGATGCGCTCGCCGGGTTGGTCGGCTCGCCGCTGACCACGATCGAGACGATCGAACAGGCCATGGCCGCGCGGGCCGAGGGACTGACAACATCCGAACCGGCACCGGCCATTGCGCCAGAGGTGGCAACCCCGCTCGTTCATGCCATGCTCGACCGCCAGTACCGCGCGACGCTCGATGAACCCGTTGGAATGCTTGGGGACATCAGCCCACGTGCGGCCGTTCGAACGGCCGCAGGCCGTTATCGAGTAGCTGGGTGGCTCAAGCATCTCGAAAACCGTAGCAGCGCTCACCCCGAACCGAACGACCCGATGGCAACCTACGATTTCACCTGGATGTGGCGCGAACTCGGCATCGAAGACCTGCGGAAATAGTCCCCTTCCACTGACGCTGACGCCTACCGTGAATCTGTGTCCGATTAATGCATAAGGGCCATCCTGCACACCGTCGTCCATGAGCCCGTGTCCCAAGCGACGCTCGCCACGGTGCGCGACAAGCTCACCCGCGATCCCGCCGGCTTCGCCGCACTGCTGGCGGACATGCAGGCCAGCACCGGCGCGCATGGCCTGATCGCGCGCGCCGCCAACCGCCAGCTCGGCAAGTCCGATCGCGAGGCCGCCGGCGTGCTGTCGTCGGCGCAGCGTCACACTCACTTTCTCGACAGCCCACGCCTGGTCGAAAGCACGTCGGCGTCCGATTTCCGGTTCGCGGACCTGAAGGAGCGGCCCGGCACCGTGTTCCTGTGCCTGCCGCCCGACCGGCTCTATACCTATGCGCGCTGGCTGCGGCTGCTGGTCGCGCAAGCCGTCACTGACATGGCGCGCTCCCCTGCCCGCCCGGAACGCCCCGTGCTGTTCCTGCTCGATGAGTTCGCCGCCCTCGGCCGACTGGAGCCGGTGGAGCGCGCGATGGGGCTGATGGCCGGCTATGGCCTCCAGCTCTGGCCGATCCTCCAGGACATGCACCAGCTCCGCGCTCTCTATGGCGAGCGCGCCGGCACCTTCCTGTCCAATGCCGGCGTGATCCAGACGTTCGGGGTCAATGACCACGCTACCGCTGACATGCTCTCCCGCACGATCGGCGACACGACGCTGGAATATGCGACCCTCAGCACGTCGCGCGCACTGGCTGGGGTGACAATCGCGCCGGCCCCTCGGAAAGCGTCAGCACGCATGTCACGGCGCGGCGGCTCGTCACGCCCGACGAAATCATGCGGATGCCGGCCGACACCCTCCTGCTGCTGCGCCAGGGCGAACGCCCGCTCTGGGCCAGCAAGGTCCGCTACTATGACCAGCGCGAGTTCGCCGGTCTGTTCGATCCGGCATGATCGGACTGACCCGTTCCCGGGAGATCGAACGGTGAGCTTTGAAGTAGCGCCTTACCGCCCTCTCCGCTGGCGAAACGCTGAAAGGCACACACCGCCGGTTTCGCTTGGCTTCTCTCGGAAGCCCTGCGGCCGATAGGCCGCTCTGGTGACGGCGTTAGCCGGCACGGATTGAAGGCGCATTGGCCGATAGGCCAATTCCGCATTGCCCCTTTCGGTTGCGTCGGGATGAGCTTCGCCGGTTAAGAGATTCTGTTAAATAGGAATCGTTAAACAAGTTAAGCCGCTCAAAAAGCGTAATCTTGCTTTGTTTATCAACTGCTTGCCGGACCGCCCGGTGGGTGAAACCCCGTGATTCGGTGTGTGATACCCCGATAGTGTGGTGGGTGATACCCCGACGCCAAGGTGGGTGAAACCCCGAGACTCTGGAGACGGAAAGGTGCTTCCTGCGCCAGTTATCCACAGCCTGCCTGCCGCTCCACCATCGACCGGACCATGTCAGGGTTCAGGCGGCATCGCTGGCCGGTGGGTGAAACCCCGATAGCTAGGCCTGCGGTGGGTGATACCCCGATAGTCAGCGTCGGCCGGCAAGCCGGTCCATATGCGCATCGACTTCCTCGGCCCGCTTGCGCTCGGCGTCGAAACGGGCGCGCCGCTCCTCCTCGGCGCGCATCCTCTCGGCGAGTGCCAGTGCCTCGGCCTCGCCACGGAGCCTGAACAGCACGGCAGGGCTTTTGTCCGTCGTCTCGGTCAGCTCCATCGCATAGTCGGGGAGCTGGTCGGCCTCGATCACCCGCCGGAGCATCCGGTTGAACTCCTTGGGCTGGGCATCGCTGCCGGTCTTGTCCCGGAGCACCTCTACCCGGCACGTCCACCCACCGCGTTGCGTACCGGCGTGCTTGCGCGCGATGCGGTAGAGCGCCCGCTCCAGCCCTCCGGAAAGCAGGAAATAGTCGGGGTGCATGGTGAGCAGCGACTTCTCGTTGACGATGCCCTCATAGACCCAATCCGAGAGGGTCAGCGTCATGCCGCGCGGCTGCTCCGTCTCGGCGTCGGTGTCGAAGGTCCAGCTGTCGAGCCAGTTGAAGCCGGCCTTCTGCCGGCGCTTCGTCGCGCGGATCGAAGTCGTGATCGAAGTCGTCTGTAACCGGAGAAGCGCGGCTTGCAGCTCCTGGTAGTCCCTGCCCCCTGTGCTCCGCTTGATCGCCCGCAGCAGGTCGTAGGGCGTGGTTGTCAGCGTGCGGGGCAGATCGTTCAGCCCCTGCTGCTTCATGCGATTGAGCGTGGACGCGGCCCATATCAGGATATCGGCATCCCAGATCGTGGCCATGCCGTAATCGGGAATGGCTTGGACGCGCACCCAGGCATCGCCGTCCGGGCTGCGATACTCGATCGGCTTCAGCCGCTTGCGCTTCTGGAGCGAGAAGAACGGGCGCTCCATGACCTCCCGCTGATCCTTGAGCGGAAGATCGCCGAGCGCCGGAATGAACAGGTCGAACTCGGGATTGGGATCACGCCGCTTGCTCACGGCGCGAACCTGGTGTGTCCCCGCTGGACCAGATACTGGCGCAGCAACCGCTCGGTGATGACGGTAAGGGGCTCCCCACCCTCCTCGACGCTGAGCTGGCGCAGCGTGCGGTGCATGTCTTCGGGAATGTGGATCAGCACCGGCTTCTTGCCGGGATGGCTGCTGCGCCGCGCAGGTGCTGCCGGGGCCGGCGTGTCGGCCGCACGCCGCGACCGGCGCGGGGCGGCAGGCTGCGGCGCGGGAGTTGTGTCGGCAACCGGTGCCGGTGCATCGGGCTCGTCATCGAAAATGCCGGCGAGCGCGGAAGTTTTCTTCGCCATCATCCAACCTCGCTTACTTGCTTAGTCGTAAAGCCGCTTAGTCGCTTAGCCTCGTCATAGGCGGCACGCAACTCGGCTGCTGCCTTGCTGTCCGGGTCCGTCTCGGCCGCTGTTCTGCCGAGTGGCGTCGCCTTGTAGAAATCCTTGCGGAAGTGGAGGCGGCTGTCGAACATCGTCACGCCCTTCGCCGCGAAGCCGGCATGGGCCTCCTGGCCCTCCCCGCCCTGATGCGGAACCTGCGTCAGTATGACGGCGAACGGCGTGCCTGCCTGCTGCACCTGCTTGACGGTCTGCAACACCGAATGGACGTCCAGCCCTCGCGGCGCGACAGGGATGATGACGAAATCCGCCTGCTCGGCTGCGAGCATAGCAATGTCCTTGGAGTTCGCCGGCGTGTCGATGATGATGAGGTCGATCTTGCCGCTGCTGCGCCCGCGCGAGACGTGGAGCGGCAGGCCGGCGACGCTGCTGTCCTTCACCATCACGTCGTCGTCGTCGCGGCGTTCGGACCAGTAGAGCGCCGATCCCTGGCGATCGTCGGCATCGAGGATGACGACGGATGCCCCCTCCCGCGCCGCCTCGACGGCAAATCCGGTTGTAAGGGTGGTTTTGGATTGCCCGCCCTTTTGCGCGATGACGGCCCATACTTGCATAGCTGCTGCTCCTACTAAGCGGCTAAGCTACTTATGGAGCTTAGCCGCTTAGTCGTAAAGGGTCTTAGTCGCTTAGCCGAGTTCGTCCTCACTTCCGTTGCTGATCGGATCGTGGCGCATCGGGCCGTGCCTCTCAACCGGGCACAAGGGTGCGCCCGCTGTCTCCAGCCATTTGCGCGCGGTCCTGACAGTATAGCCGCACGTCGCGCACTCGCATTTCAGCATCCGCGCCGCCTGCTTCCTCGGCCGGGTGGTCGCGCTGCCCGTATCAAGCCGGGCATGGGGGAGGGGACCGACCGCAGCGAGGATCGGTGCAATGGCGGAAAGGAAGGCGTCCCCGGGGGTGGTGGCGCGCATCGGCCCGACCAGCCCCAGCCCGATTGCGATCCGTTTAAACGCTCTCCCGTGTCCGGCCGCGATCCCGACCGCCGCGTGGACCAGCTCGTGCGCGAGGATCGCGGCGATCTGCGCCGGCATCGCATCAGGGGCGTGGGCGAGGTCGGGCCGGATGAATATCTCGAAATGCCCGTCGCCGCTGCGCCGGTTGTCCCAGCACTCGCCGATCGCCTTGCCCTTGGCTCCCCTGCTGGTGAAGCCGATCGCCACCCGCACGCGAGAGGGAAGGGGGGCGTCCAGCGCCTTGAATAGCGGCCCCATGCCGATCGCCACCCGGTTCAGCCAGCTTTCGCGATTATCCTGCTCCATGTCCTGCTCCCTTCAAATCGCCCTCGGGGCGATGGCCAAGGCCATCGGCTCTGCCTCGTGGCGAACAGCGGGGGGGTGAGGGGGCAGCGGGAATCTGCCGGGGTGGTGCGGGCGCAGGCGTAGCCGAGCCACGGCCCGGCTGATTGCCGTTGCAGGGAGAGGGGGGCAGCGCCCCACTTTCCCTGTCCTGACGGGGAGCTTCGCCGGCATCGCCGGCGACCATCTGGCGGGGAAGCAGCCCCCGCCTACGCGAGCGATCGTCACCCGGCAGGGACGAGACGCCGGTGTGGCGGCTCGGTCGGAGCGCAAGCGGAGATAGAGCGCGGTCCCGCAGGGCTGACTACACGAAAGTGCGTTTTACGTACGCTAGGGGGGAACCTTTGGCGAACGCGGGTGAATGGCATCATGCGGCCAGGAGCGAGGAAGGCGTGCGCAACGGGCGGAGCTGGCCGGGATCGGGGCGGCTTTCGACATTCCAGCGATAGTCGCCGGTGAGCGAGATATGCTCCCATCCCAGCGGGGCGATATGGCGCGCAACGTCCTCCGGGATCGCCAGCGCCCCGACCGCCCGTTCGAGATAGCGGGTGTTCCA
Organism: Sphingobium cloacae; assembly: GCF_002355855.1. Taxonomy (NCBI): domain Bacteria; kingdom Pseudomonadati; phylum Pseudomonadota; class Alphaproteobacteria; order Sphingomonadales; family Sphingobiaceae; genus Sphingobium; species Sphingobium cloacae. The sequence continues at coordinate 22,055 of NZ_AP017659.1, read as the reverse complement.
CAGGATGATGGCGGCCACGAGGAGATTGAGGCCGGAGGCGCGATAGGTCTGGTTCTCGAACCGCCGGTCGCGCAGCTCGCCGAGCTGGTTGAAGAAGAGCGCGCGGGCGAGCGCGTTGCGGGCCTCGCCCTTGTTGAGACCGGCCTGGGTGCGCCGGCGCAGGTCGAGATCGCGCAGCCAGTCGAGCATGAAGATCGAGCGCTCTATCCGCCCGACCTCGCGCAAGGCCAGCGCGAGTCCGTTCTGGCGTGGGTAAGCGGACAATCTGCGCAGCATCGCCGAAGCGGTGGCGGTGCCGCTGCGGATCGAAGTGGTGAGGCGCAGCAGTTCGTCCCAATGGGCGGCGACATGCCCGATGGCTACCGGATCGCCGGTCATACCGGCCAGCAGCGGCCCCGCTTCCTGGCCCGGCAGTAGATGCAGGCGCCGGTCCTTCAGGTCGCGCAGGCGCGGCGCGAAGCGGTAGCCGAAGAAGGGCATGAGGCCGAACACATGGTCGGATGCGCCGCCGGTATCGGTGTAATGCTCTTCGATCGACAGGCCGGTGGCATGGTATAGCAGCCCGTCGAGAACATAGGGAGCCTCGCCGGCGGTCGCCGCGATCACGCGGCTCGAGAACGGATCATATTGGTCCGAGACGTGGGTGTAGAAGCTGACGCCGGGTTCATTGCCGTTGCGCGCATTGATGTCGCCGATCGCGGCGCCGCGCCCGCCCGCATGGAAGAGCTGGCCGTCACTGGAAGAGGTGGTGCCGTCGCCCCACAGCGCGGACAACGGCACGGTGCGGTGAACGTCGATCAACCGCCCCAGCGCCTCGCTATAAGCGGCTTCGCTGATATGCCAGTCGTGCAGATGGGCGAGCTGACGCAGGGTCGCGCCCTGACAGGTCTCGGCCATGCGCGTCAGCCCGAGATTGATGCCATCGGCCAGGATCACGGTCAGGAGCGCGTTACGATCGTCCGCCACGCGACCGGAGCGGCGATGGGTGAAGCACTCGGAAAAGCCGGTCCAGCTATCGACCTCCAAAAGGAGATCGGTGATCTTCACGCGTGGCAGCCGATCATAGGCGACGCGGCGCATATTCTCTGCATCCGGCGGCGTGATCGCCTTGAGCGGGGATACGACAAGGCCATTGTCGTCAAGGCGCACCTGGGGCAGTTCTCCCTGTCGAGCGAGGATCGTCACCCGCTCGATCGCGGTGTCGAGACTGGCGCGGCGGCCGGCGACGAAGCTGTCGAAATCAGTATCGATCGCCAGTGGCAGCGGTCCTCGCGCGCGCATCGCATCGAAGGTTGCAGGCGGCAGGAGATAGCTGTCGAAGGCGCGATAATGACGGCTCGCCGCCACCCATATGTCGCCGGCGCGCAGCCGGTCGCGCAGTTGGGTGAGCACGCACAGCTCATAGGCGGCGCGGACGACCACGCCATCGCGCAGCACGAACGGCCGCCATGACGGCGGCACGAAGCGGAGCGGTGGGTTATCGGGCAGGCGCCGTCGTCCGGTGCGATAAATGTCGGCGATCAGCCGAACCGCATCGAGCAAGCCCTGCACCGCACCACCCCCGCGAAACTCAAAGGCGTTGAGGAACGGCCCGATCACGGAGCGCAGCGAGCGCTGCCGTTCGATCAGTTCCGCCGTGCGGTCGATTGTTTCCGGCGCGATCAGTAGCTCGGCGTCCACGACCGCCGTTCCCAACCTTTCCCAGTCGATCGAACTGATGGCGGCAAGAGAATCGACGCCTCGCGCCCGCGCGTCGAGCAATGTCCGGCATGAGCCGGTGAGCAGGCGAAGCTGCGCCTGCAATGACCGGATCGTGCCGATCGCCTTGTCCTTGGTCCGATTCTCGGCCCGTCGCATCATGCTCCCCAGGAGCTTGTCCATCATCGTCAGCACCGCATCGGTCAGGCTTTCCTCAAGCCGGATGCCGGCAGCGACAAGGATCGCATGACGGCGTAGGTCGGGCAGTTCCGCCAGATGCTGCGGCGTGATGCGCGCCGCCTCGTCGGCGATCCGGTCGAATGCCGCCTGCGGGATGGTCGCGGCGCGCGAGGCCGCCAGGCCCAGCGCGCGAACTTGGTCGAGCCGTTCGATCAGTCGCAGGATATTGCGCGGGGCCGGCGATAGGGGCGGGTTGCGCAGCCATGAGAGCCAGGTCGCGCTTTTGTCGTCGCGCCGCGACAGGAGGGCGTCGAGCGTCGCGCGTTCGGGTTCGCCGAGATCTCCGGCGAGCACGTCATGGACCAGATCCCCGGCCTGCTGCCGCGCCCGTCGCACTATCGCCTCAATCACCGTCACGGGCGGCAGCAGCAATCGCCGGCGTCGCATCTCGTCGATGACGATGCCCGCAAGCCGCGAGGACTGGGTGACGGTCTGCGCGATCGGCATGGCGAACGCGACCAGCGCGTGGAAATCCGCACGACTGAAAACGAGATGACCGAAGCGCCGCGACAGGTCGGCGAGGTGCGACCGCCGCGTTTCGTCGCGGCGGGCATAGTCGCGCCATGATGCGGGCGACACATCCAACTGATGGGCCACGAACGCGAGGATCGGCATGGGCGGCGCTTCGCCGGCTTCCAGCACGCGCCCCGGCCAGCGCAGATACAGCATCAGCATCGCATAGCCGAGACGGGTGACGTCGCCACGCCGGGATGCGATCAGTTCGAGGTCGTCACGGGTCAAGGTGAAGTGACGCGCGATCTCGCGTTCATCGAGCGACGGATCATAATGGCCCGCAAGCATCTCGCGGGTTAGCAGGTGTCTTCTGGCCAAGGTCGAACCCCTCCATGTCGCTGTCCGTCAGACGTCCGTTGAACGGCCAGCGGGAATGTGTCCGTCAACTCTGGACCTGCGATGGCGATTCGGACAAGGTCGCGCGATGATGGGAAAACGGACACGATGGGACCTCCCGTGGCACTGATCGGCTATGCGCGCGTCTCCACCCCCGACCAGAAGCTCTCGCTCCAGCACGACGCATTGAACGCCGCCGGCTGCGACCGGATATTCGACGATCACGCCTCTGGCGCCAAAGCCGATCGGCCTGGCCTGACCGAGGCGCTCGCCTACCTGCGCAGCGGCGACACGCTCGTTGTCTGGAAGCTCGATCGGCTCGGCCGCTCGATGAGCCATCTGATCGAGAAAGTCGGCGAGTTGGCGACGCGCGGCATCGGGTTCCGCTCGCTCACCGAGAACATCGACACCACCACTTCGGGCGGGATGCTCGTGTTCAACATCTTCGGTTCGCTCGCCCAGTTCGAGCGCGATCTGATCCGCGAGCGCACCCATGCCGGCCTCAAGGCTGCTCGCGAACGAGGCCGCGCCGGCGGGCGGCGGCCAGTGGTCACGCCCGACAAGCTCCGCAAAGCGCGCGATCATATCGCTTCCGGCCTCACCGTGCGCGAAGCCGCTGCGCGCCTCAAGATCGGAAAGACCGCCCTCTACAAAGCCCTTGAAAGCATGGACAGGGACACAAAGCCCACGCGTTCCCGCTCCGTTCGTCCTTAGCGTGCAGATCCGTCACTTTCGTGTAGTCACCCCTTGATGGAGGGATTGAAGCCAAAACGTAAGAGGCTACTTCTTGATGTGTAGTAACCGGTTGGGGCGGAGATGTTCCGCTCGTCCAACGGTGCCAAGTTCGGGATAGCGCATTGGAGCGGCCAACGAATTGCTTGATCTTGCCATCCGGCAGGACAGCGGCGACAATCTCCGTGTGATATAGAGTAGTGAGACAGCCATGCGCGACTTCGTTTACAACGCCCACCCCGCCCGCGTGATCTTCGGATCGGGTTCGCTTGGTCAGGTCGGTGATGAGGCACAGCGCCTTGGCATGGAGCGCGTCCTGGTTCTGTCGACCCCCGAGCAGAAGCGCTCGGCCGAACAGGTCGCAGAGCTCCTTGGCAAGTTCTGCGCGGATGTGTTTCCCGGTGCAACGATGCACACGCCGGTTGCCGTCACCGAGGAAGCGATGGAACTGGTGGCCTCGAAGAAGGTCGACGGCGTCGTTGCGGTTGGCGGCGGCTCGACCGTAGGTCTTGGCAAGGCGATCGCGTTGCGCAGCGACCTGCCGCAGATCGTCATCCCGACGACCTATGCAGGATCGGAAGTCACGCCGATCATCGGCGAGACCAAGGACGGCCTGAAGACGACGCAAACCACGCCCAAGGTCCTGCCCGAGGTTGTGATCTACGACGTCGACCTCACCCTCGGCCTGCCGACGGGATTGTCGGTGACGAGCGGGATCAACGCCGTCGCCCATGCCGTCGAAGCGCTCTATGCAAAGGACGGCAATCCGATCATCGACATGATGGCGGAGGAGGGCGTGCGCGCGATCGTTCGCAGCCTGCCGGCGATCGTACAGGATCCTGGCAACCGCGAGGCACGGTCCGATGCGCAGTATGGCGCCTGGCTGTGCGGCACCTGCCTCGGCTCAGTCGGCATGTCGCTTCACCACAAGCTCTGCCATACGCTCGGTGGCACGTTCAACCTGCCGCACGCGGAGACGCATACCGTCGTACTGCCGCATGCCCTTCAGTACAATGCGCCAGCTGCCCCCCGCGCAATCGATGCGCTCGCGCGGGTATTTGAGGAACGCGACCCGGCGCGCGCGCTCTACGATCTGGCAGGCGCGCTCGGCGCGCCGCGGGCGCTGAGGGACCTTGGTATGCCGGAAGCGGGTATCGACCAGGCAACCGACCTGGCCCTGGCGAACGCCTACTGGAACCCGCGCCCGCTCGCACGTGAAGCGGTGCGGGCCTGCATTGCCGCGGCGTGGGCCGGCGAGCCGCCCCAGGACCGCTGACCGCGCCGAACGCTCAGAATGGAGAGGAACGATATGAGCGAGACCACCAGATCGGAACGCGACCTCGCCTATTTCGATGCCGCGCGGTCGGCGGACGTCGTGAACGCCCGCATGGGACCGGATATCTTGCCGCGCATGCGCGAAGTCATGACGATCATCGTCACCCATCTCCATGCGGCGGTGAAAGAGGCAAGGCTGACCACCGAGGAATGGATGGCCGGCATCGAGTTCCTGACGAAGACCGGCCAGATGTGCTCGGACTGGCGCCAGGAGTTCATCCTTCTCTCCGATGTTCTCGGAGTGTCGATGCTCGTCGATGCGCTCAATCACGACCGTCCGGAGGGTTCGACCGAGAACACGGTGCTCGGCCCCTTCTACGTCGAGGACGCCCCCCGCTACGAGAACGGCACCAATATCTGTCTCGATGGCAAGGGCGAACCGCTCGTCGTTCGCGGTCGCGTGACCGACAACGAGGGCCATCCGGTCGTTGGCGCAACGGTGGATGTCTGGGCCACGAACGACGACGGCTTCTACGATGTTCAGCAGAAAGGTATCCAGCCGGACTATAATCTGCGCGGCGTCTTCACCACCGATGCGCGTGGTGAGTACTGGTTCCGCACGGCCAAGCCCCGGTTCTATCCGATCCCGGACGACGGCACGGTCGGCAAGCTTCTTGCCGCGCTCGGCCGCCACCCGAACCGGGCCGCGCACCTGCACTTTATCGTCAAGGCGCCTGGCTACGATACCGTCGTGACCCATATCTTCACGCCTGACTGTCAGTACCTTGCCGAAGACACCGTGTTTGGCGTCAAGCACTCGCTCATCGCTGACTTCCGCAAGGTCGATGACGCAGCAGAAGCCGATAAACTGGGCTTCAATGCACCCTTCTGGGCGGTCGACCGGAACTTCGTGCTCGCCCGCAACGAAGACGTCGGACGAAATCGGCGAGCGGCCGGCCGATAGCTGTGCGGCGGCGGAACTCACCGGAGTCATTCCGACCGAGCATTAGACCATTCGTTCTAACCAGCGTTGTGCTGGTCGGAAGTGGCGTCCGGTAGCGACGATTACCTTGACGACGTCAGCCTCGCGTGAGGTAGTGCCACATGGCGTTGTATATTACGCCGGTCCTCGGTTGGATCCGAGGTTTTGATCACGCTGGCAGGCTGGTCAGTAAGCATCCGGCGAGGCTTTCATTTACCCACATCTCTGGAGGGCACTGCATCGCAACAGCTTGCGCGGCATGACTCGGGCGTGATTCCTTCTCTGGCACCAATTCGGATGGAGTGGTGCCATGGATCCGATGCTCGACGGCGCCTCGTGGCTCGATGCGGAGCTGGCGGCCTGTGAATTTGCCGATGCCCGTCTTGGCAAGCGATTGCGACGACTGCTCGAGCAACTCGGTGGGGCGATCGGCGCCAGCCTGCCCCTTGCCTGCCAGGACTGGGCCGCGACCAAGGCGGCTTATCGCTTCCTCGACAATGACCGGGTGAGCGAGCACGCGATCCTGGCGGGCCATTTCGCAGCCACTCGCAGCCGACTGGCCGCGGTGAACGGGCTGATCCTCATCCTCCATGACACCACCGAGTTCACCTTTCAGCGGCAGCATACCGAGGCGGTCGGCGTCACGTACCGGGTCAACAGCGGCAAGGACAAGCAGGGCCGTTGGCGCCAGCACACGGTATGCGGTCTGCTCATGCATTCGAGCCTGGCGGTGACGCTCGAAGGGCTTCGCCGCGGTCAAGTTCTGGAGCCGCAAGGGGTTTCGCGGCACCCTGGCGCTCAAGCGCTGTATCAACGGCACGCGTGTGCCGATCGAGCAGAAGGAAAGCGTGCGCTGGCTCGAGAACATGCGTCAGGCGTCAGCGCTTCTCGATGATCCGGCACGGTGCATCCACATCGGCGACCGGGAGAGCGACATCTACGAGCTGTTCTGCGAGGCGCGGAAGCTTGGCACGCATTTCCTCATCCGCAGCTGTGTCGACCGTCTGGTCGAGGGCAGCGAGCCGACGCTGATCGCGGCAATGGAAAAGGTCACGGCTGCGGGCGAGCACTGGATCGAGGTGCACGATGATGAGGGAAAGCCAAGCCCGGCCTGCCTCAGCATCAAGTACCACCGCCTCCAGGTCCTGCCGCCTGTCGGCAAGCAGAAGCGCTATCCAGCACTCCAGCTCACCGTGATCTGTGCTGACGAGCAAAGGGCACCCGAGACCCGCCCGCCGATCCGCTGGCGCCTCCTCACCGATCTTGCCGTCACCTCGCCAGGCGAGGCGATCCAGAAGATCAGCTGGTACGCCATGCGCTGGAAGATCGAGGTCTTCCACAAGATCCTCAAATCGGGCTGCCGCGCCGAAGACGCAAAGCTGCGATCCGCCGAGCGGCTGGTCAATCTCCTCGCGATCTTCTGCATCCTGGCCTGGCGGGTGTTCTGGCTGACGATGCTCAATCGCACCGCGCCCAAAGCCTCACCGCGCCTGGTGCTCACCGCGCTCGAGATCCGCCTTCTCGATCAGCTGGTCAAGAACAAGACCGCGTCACCGCCAACGCTGGCGCGCTATCTGACCAAGCTCGCCCGGCTCGGCGGCTATCTCGCCCGCGCCCATGATCCGCCGCCCGGCAACATGGTGATGTGGCGCGGCCTCGCACGCCTCACCGATATCGAACTCGGCGCCACCCTTGCTGCGAGAGTTGTGGGTAAATGAAAGCCGGCGAGGGCCGCGGAGATCAGTGCTTCGCTGAGGTTTTGCGGCGCGACTTCGGCGCCCACTTCCTGCTGAGTTCGTCGACGGCGAGCGCGATTGCGACCAGATCGACCCTACCAGGATCGAAGTGTTCACTTCGATGTCGGAGTAGTTCGTCGCGATCGGGGGAGTTGGGATCCGCGAGGGCGGTCAGATACTCGGCATAGCCCGGCACGCCGCCGATATCTTTTCGGGCGGGCAGCGGCCGGTGCCGGTGAGGAAGAACGGATAACCGAAGCTGGCGAGCGCCGGATCAACGTCATCTTGCCTCTCATACCCGGTCAGCGAAGTGGTGACTCGGCTTGCGCAGCAGGGGCTGGCGTGATTCAGTGAGGTGGATGCGGGGGCGCTGCAGAGGGGTATTGCCATGGCTGCCCTTGCGATCCGTCAGGACCATTCACCAGCTGAACTCCGTCAGCGAGCAGCGCGCGAGCACGACCACCGCGCCGTGCTCCGATTGCTGGCGATTGCCAATGCGCTGGAGGGCATGTCGCGTGCCGAGGCCGCCCGGCTGGCAGGCCTGGAGCGTCAGGCGCTGCATGACGCGGTTCACTCAGGAGGACGAAACCTATCTCTGAGTCGGCTGGTCAAGCCACATGATGGTGCGGTTCGTCCACCTGGATCCGCCGAGGCTGATCAGGCCTCGGGGAACTGCAAAGGTGATAGCGCTCAGGCCGCTTGGGTCGTGGCGCCGTCGATCACAACGCCGGCAGCGACATACTTCCACAGCGCAATGAGCAACTTGCGCGCCAGTGCGACGATCATCGGCTTCTTCAGCCGACCGCCATTGCGGGCGACCCGCTCCTGAAACCATAGGCTGAGCGCAGACTGCGGCTGATGTCGCAACCACAGCCAGGCCAGCTGGATCATGGTTGTCCGCAGGCGCGGATTGCCGGCTTTGGACACCCCCTGCTCGCGGGCGACAGCACCGCTCTGCCAAGGCGTCGGTGCCAAGCCAGCATAGGCGGCGACTTGGCGGCGGTTGTCGAAGCGCCGGTAGAGCCCTTCCGACCAGAGGACACCGGCAAATTCGGGCCCAACGCCCTTTACGCCCAGCAGCAGCGCTGGTCCCGAGGTGCCGGCGCTCGTCGCCGCGAGCAGCGCGTCGCGCTCGGCCTCGACCGCCTTGATCTGCGCGAGCAGCAGCTCGAGGCGATCAAGCTCGCGGGCAATCTGCGTCTTCAGGTGCGCCGGCAAGGGCCGGCCATCGCCGGTGGTGAGTTCATCGAGCCGGGCTCGCCGATTGCGGCGCAGTGGCTCGTAGTCAAAGATCCCTTGCGCAAACAACAGGCCCTTGATGCGGTTGACATGTTCGACCCGCTCGGCGGTCAGCACCTTCCGTTCGCGACAGATCCGGCGCCGGTCCTCCTCGTCCGGCGTCGGCGCTTTGACCATCGCGCAGACGCGCGGCTCACCGCGCTTGTAGGCGAGCAGCGCGCGGAGCAGCGCTTCGCCGTCGATCCGGTCGGTCTTTGCCCGCCGCCGCCGTCGCGACGTTGCGATCGAGGCAGGGTGTCCGGTGGTTGGACACCACGGCGTGGGGTGGTCAGCGTCCTTCGATCTTCGGGAAGTGCCACGGCATGAGGGCAGCGAGGTCGGCGCTGTCGCCGTCGCGGGCGAGCGTGTCGAGCGCGTGCGTCAGCCAGGCGAGCGGATCGACGTTGTTGATGTGAGCTGTATGAAGAAGGCTGGCCAGCACTGCCCAGTGCGCTGCCCCCTCATGCGTCGCGCAGAACAGCGCGTTGCGTCTCGTCAGGGCTTGCGGCTTGATCGCGCGTTCCACGATGTTGGTGTCGAGCTCGAGGCGGCCATCCTCGAGGAAGCGCGTGAGCCCGGCCTGATGGTTGAGGCCATAGGCGATCGCCTCGCCCATCTTGCTCTTGGCGCTGAAGCGGCGGCGGTTGGCGGTCAGATAGGCGAAGAGCTTGTCGACCTCGTCCTTCATCAGCGCCTGGCGGCCGGCCAAGCGCTCCTCGGGTGACTTGCCGCGCAGGCTCGCCTCGATCCTGTAGATGAGCGCAAAGCGGCGCAGCACTTCAGCGGCCACAGGCTCCTTCTCGGCCAGGTCATAGAAGCGCCGCCGGCAATGGCTCAGGCACAGCGCGAGCGTCACCGCATTGCCTTGTCCCACCTGGTTGTAGCCGGCGTAACCATCAACCTGAAGCCAGCCGCGGTAACCGGAGAGGTGCTCAACCGGACGGCAGCCCTTCCGGTCGCGCTCGTAGATGTAGACCACCGCCGGCGGCGCGGTGCCACCCCACGGGCTGTCGTCGCGCGCGTACGTCCATAACTGCCCGCTGGTTGTCTTGCCGGTGCCCGGTGCCTGCACCGGCATCCGCGTCTCGTCGGCGAACAGCCGCACCGAGCTCTTGAGCTCAGCCATCAGGTGGCGGTGCAGCCGCTCGACATGCCAGGCGGCGTGCCCCACCCAGTCGGCGAGCGTTGAGCGGTCGATGTGGATGCCTTGCCGCTGGAGGATGCGCTCCTGGCGGTGGAGCGGCGTATGATCTGAAAACTTCGAGACCACGACATGTGCGACGAGCGCATTGGTCGGCAGCCCCGCCTTGACGATGAAGGGCGGGGCCTTGGCCTGGACGACGGGGCCGCTGCCCTCCTTGTCGCAGGCACGGCAGCCATAGAGCGGGCGCCGGGTGACGAGCACGCGCAGCTGGACAGGGACGACGTCGAGGCGCTCGGCCACATCCTCGTCGATGACATGGAGATCGCCGCCGCAGCAGGGACAAGCTTTATCCTCGATATCGATCAGCTGCTCGACGCGCGGCAGATGCGGCGACAGGTGGCCGAGGTTCTTCTTGCGGCGCGGCTTGGCAGCCGTCTTGCCGATCTTCTCGGCGACCGCCTCGAGCCCAGCCTCGGCGCGGCCGAGCGTCGTCTCGAGCTCCTCGAGCACCAGGCTGTACTGGTCGGGCGACAGCCGCTCCGAGCGGCTCCCGAAGCGGTGCCGCTTGAAGGCATCGAGGATGTCGGTCACACGCCGGATCTCGTCCTTGGCAGCAGCGAGCTCGTCTTCCAGCGCTGCCTTGGCGGCCTGCGCCTCAGCAAGGCAGCGCTCGCGCTCGGCGGCTTCCTGCGCCATCTTGATGATGAGCGCATGCGAGGCTTCAAGGCTGGTGGGGAGAGCAAGCGCTGCATCCATGGACAGCACAGAACCAAGATGCTCACGCCAAGTCAAGCATCTGCAGCGCCTAAGAAAAAGATAATCTCAAGCTGTGTTCGCGAGGTCAACCTTGGGTGCCAGTGGTCGTCTTTTGCTGCGCACCCGGCGCCAGTCGGCGCCCGAGAACAACACGCTGAACTCAGCCGCGGTCAAACGGTAGGTGCCGTCATGGACCTGCGGCCAGCAGAAGCCACCCGTGTCTTCGAGCCGCTTTGTGACAAGGACAAGTCCTGTCTGATCCCAGAGTAGAATCTTGCATCTGTCTTTGCGCTTGGCGCGGAAGACATAGGCGATGCCGCCAGCATAGGGATCGAACCCCAGCTGGTTCTGGATCAGTGCGACCAAGCCGTCGATCCCGAGCCTGAAATCGACAGGCTTGGTGCAGATGAGCACGCGGAGATCGCTGCCCGGCCCGATCATCGCATACCCTGCAGCGCTGAGATGACAGCCGCGGCCAAGGCCGGCTCGGCGCCGCGCGCGATCACCACGGACGCGCCGCCGACCTCGAGTGCCACTGCCACCAGCGCCTCGGGCATGAGCCACCTCGGAGCTGGCGGTGCCGCGTCCCCCTCCGGGACCCGCTCCACCACCGCCGGCAGGAACAGCGGCGCGTCCGCGCCGGCGCATCCCTCGCGCAGCTCGCGGCGCCACGCGTAGAGCTGGGCGGGCGACACCCCAAAGCACGCCGCCACTTCCTTGACGCTGGCGCCCGGCTCCAGCGACAGCTCAACCGCTGCGCGCTTCTCGTCGTCGCTCCAGCGCCGGCGCTCACCCTTTGGCTCGCTTACAATCGCTTCTGCCATCTCCCGCCTCGGATAAGTTCATCCCGGCAGGCAACCTACGAGCTCAGGAAATCCCCGCAATGTGGGGGCGAGACAGCGGATACGAGGCAGGGTCGACGACATGGCTTTCGATCCCCTCGCCGACAAGCACACGGTGCAACCAGAATCCATCAAGGCCCGCTTCGTGAATAACCACCATGGGAAAGGGTTGGCCGGTCCGGGCCTGCGCTTTTGCCTGGAGATCGGCAAAGCGCGCGCGCAAGCCGGCAGTGTCGCCGCCGCGCACGACATGCTTCGACAGCTTCTCACTACCCGGTGCCAGCGAGGTGATCAGCCAGGTCGAGCGACTGAGTTCCAACGACACAAAAATGGCGGCACGGTCGGTGCGGATAGCGGTCTGTTCTCGAGGATCAGCTTGCATGGTCGCCTCCAGAGTGGGTGGTAGCCAACCCCCACTCTGCCAGCGAGCCAGTCGCTTTCCACGTCCATAGGATCTCTGAGGGACAGCCACCCAGTTCGCTACCCAGGTGGCGTAGGCCCATTACATGGGGTAATCGCGGGAGCGAGTCGCCCCTGGTGCTGCCCTGACATGGAAGCTGGTGGCTGTTCCCCGATAGGATGGAAGTACGGGCTCACGACTGCAGCCGGGCCCAAGCATCTGACGGAGAACAACCATGGGTGAGTATATCGGCCTCGACATCTCTCTTAAAGACACCACGATCTCGGTACGGCGTGGAGGCAAGCGCATCTGGCGCGGCAAATGCCCATCCGACCCGAAGCTCATTGCCGAGACGATCCGCAAACACGCTCCCAATCCGCAGCGCGTGGTGTTCGAGACTGGCCCCTTGTCGGTGTGGTTCTACCACGCGCTTGTGGCCGAAGGGTTGCCGGCGATCTGCATCGACGCGCGCCATGCCAAAGCCGCACTCGACATGGCGCCGAACAAAACCGACGCCAACGACGCCGACGGGCTGGCGCAGCTCGCCGAGGTCGGCTTCTACCGTGAAGTCCGCGTGAAAGGCTTCGACAGTATGCTGACGCGGACGCTGGTGACGGCGCGCACCCGGCTGATCCGGATCGCGACCGAACTCTCCAACCAGATCCGCGGGCTGATGAAGACCTTCGGGCTCGTGGTTGCCAAAGGCGGCGGCCGTGTGTTCGAGGCCAATGTTCGCCGCCTGCTTTCCGGCCATGAGCAGTTGGCGGTGATCATCCTACCCCTGCTTGAGGCGTGGCGCAGCATCCGCGGTCATGCCGCCGAGCTCGATCGCCAGCTGGTCGCTGCCGCGCGGCAGAGCCAGAGCTGCCAGCTGCTCATGTCGATCCCCGGCGTCGGCGCTGTCACTGCTGCCTCCTTCACGGCTGCCATCGAGGATCCAGACAACTTCCAACGATCGCGCTCGGTGGGTGCCTGGCTCGGTCTGACGACGCGCCGCTTCCAGTCCGGCGAGGTCGACTTCGACGGCCATATCTCACGGCGGGGCGATGCGCATCTGCGCGGCCTCCTCTATGAGGCGGCCACCGTGATCCTCACCCGCAGTACCGCCGACAGCGCGCTCAGAACCTGGGGCTTGCAGCTCAGGGCCAAGATCGGCTTCAAGCGCACCGCCGTCGCTGTGGCACGCAAGCTCGCGGTCATCATGCACCGGATGCTGACAACCGGCGAGCTGTTCAACCGCTCGGCTGGTGTCCCAGCTTGAGCCTCAGACGCCAGGCAGCGGAGCCCAGCTGATGAGGTAGACAGCTCAGCTCGCCAGATCGCATCCCCTTGGAGATGCGTTGCGACGTCCCCGCCGGGACGCAGGTCGGGTCATTCCGCTGATACCGTTGCAGTCACGCCTTCGCCCGCCGCGACTGCGTCCATTACCTTGGAAGACCCGCCCGCGTAGACCCATCATGCGGCGATCAGGTATCGACCGCGCAGACAACCGTGCTCCCGGCAAACGATCTTTGGCGTATCCAACAGCGGCGATCGTAATCATGGTCAGTCCGACTGCAGCCTGCTCGATCGAGAAGGCGGCAGATGCTGAGCGCTGCAACAACGGCTTGATCATTGGAGCGCGATTAGACAACGGCATCTAGGCGGTCATCTACACCAACGAGGTCCACTTCGTGGCAAGATTCCCTGTCCTCCTCTTAGAACATCCCATTGTTGTGCTTGAATTCCGTTGGGATCTCTTGGACCACGTCCCAATGTTCGACAACCTTCCCGTTTTCCACCCGGAAGATGTCGACCGCAGCAAGACCGGGATCACCAGGCCAACGCTCGAAATGAACGTGGCAGGCGACCTTGTCGCCTTCGCAAATCGTCTGATGGATTGTCAACTTGCGGTCCGGCCATTCCTTGGCCATCCAAGCGGCCATTTCTTTTAGCCCCTTAACGCCGTCCCCAGCCATCACGCTATGCTGTTTATAGCTTTCATCGAACAGGATGCCCTCCAGGCTGAAGTCACCCCTTTCAAGTGCCTGGTAGAAGCGAAGCACCAGTTCCCGGTTCGCCTCGACGTCATGTTGTTCGCTCATTTTCATCCTCTCCTATAACACAGTTGATCTCAGCATCCCATTAGAGCATATCACCCTGATCGCCCTCCTCGTTGCAGAGCCATTTCGAGGCAGCCTCTAAGCGGAGCGACGCCGGCCGGGCAGTCAGAACGATAGAGGTAAGCACGCTCCACCGACCAGCCTGCCTTTGCGCCCCGCTCGGCGAACCGGTTGGCGACGGGGCCGCTGCCGATCACTACAGGTCTTTCCTCGACGTCTTCGCGCATATGGGCGTCCCTTCTTTCGGTCGCGCTCCTCGGCAGCCTCGACGGCGGCTCAGCCGGCGGCGCTGGGGCTTGCGCCAGCGCCGCCGGCCGGGCAGGCTCAGTAGCGGAAGGCGGCGGTGACGCCATATTCCGCCGGACGTCCCGCGTAGCGCACGTATGAGTCATATGGGAGGTAGCGGTTGGTCACGTAATATTTGTTGAAGATGTTCTTGCCCCAGAGGGTGAGGCGCCAGCGCTCGTCGGTGGTCTTCACGCCGATGGCGCCGTCGACCAGCGCATAGCCGTCGATCAGATAGTCGGCGCGCGACTGCGCGGTGAGCGCCAACGTCGAGTAGGACTTGCTCTGCCCGTGCACGCTGGCGTTGACGAACCCCTCGAGCTCGCCCGACAGCGGCTGCGTCAGCTCGGCGCGGACCGAATATTGCCATTTCGCCGAGAAGGGCAGCGCGACGCCTTCGAACGAGGCGAGCACCGGCTGGCGCAGGCCGCCGACGACCTGCTCGCCGATCACGCCGTTATAGTCCTTGACCTTGGCGTCGAGGTACAGCACCGACCCGCTCAGCTCGAGCTGCCGGCTGGGACGAACCGAGAGCTCGAGCTCGGCGCCCTTCACCCTGGACTTCGGGACATTCTGCAGGCGGTCGAGCAGCCCGAAGACCGGATCGACGAACTTCGTCAGCAGCTGCTTGTCCTTGTAGTCATAGTAGAAGGCTGCCCCCGACAGCGAGATCATCCGCTCCATCAGGCTGAGCTTGAACCCCGCCTCATAGTCGAGCAGCGACTCCTGCGTCACCGGGAGCAACGCATCGAAGATGGCCCCGGTGATCGCCGGGAAGCTGCCTGACTTGTAGCCCTTCCTGACGTTGGCATAGAGCAGCGCATCGTCGCTGAGCCTGAAGTCGGCGCCGACGCTCCACGACGTGCTGTCCTCGTTGAGCTTGCCGAAGAAGCGACCCGTCGTCAGATAGGTGCCAGGATCGACCGGGGTGCCATCCGGGTTGAGCCGGGTGTCGAGAACGAGAGACTGGCCGGGCTGGATCGGCGGCACCGTTCCCGGCCCGTAGATCAACCCGTAAACGATGTTGAAGAACTCGGTATAGGAATAGGGGATGCCCGGATAATGATCAGCGCCAGGCACGGTGTAGACAGCCCCGTTGCTTGAGCGTTCCGCGCGTGATTGTCGTATGCCGCCCTTCAGCGTCACACGATCTACCACGTCGAACTCAACATTGCCGAACCCGGCATAGTTGCGCATGCGCTGAAAGTTGTCAGTCCGATTGGTCGTGGCACCATTGAGCGCGGCTGAACTGGAATCCCAGGTGTCTGCATCGTACAGTTCGCCGGTTTTCGTGTCCTCGTAGTTGGCACCCACGACCCAGCGGAAGGCGCCGTCATCGTCGGAGAGGCGCAGCTCCTGGTTGAAGTTTTTGATGCTCCCGCGATGATTGTCATACTGTGTGACCACGAGCGGCGAGCCGTCAAAGTCGGCCGTGCTGTTCATCTTGAAGCGGTTGTAGGAGGTCAGCGAGGTCAGCTGGATTGCCTCGGTCACGTCGAAGTCCGTGCGCAGCGCTGCCGACCAGAACTTGTTGTCGTTGAAGGGCCGCAGCGAGGCCCCCACGAGCGAGGAACCCACGCTCCAGTCCGCCAGTCGCGCCTTGCCCTCCGGAATGGGCGCCTGGGCGAAGATCGGCAGATCGGCGGGCACCACGCCGCCCAGCCCGACCGAGCCTGGCGGGTTTGGAAACGCAGCCCGCGTCAGTTGTGGTGCCTGCGGATCGTTCTGATCGCGCCATCCGGTGACGTTGAGCGAGAAGTTCAGCCGGTCTGCGGCGCGCCAGTCGACGAGGAAGCGCCCGGCGATGTTGTCCTTCTTGCCAAGCTTGTCCCCGGGGCGGCTGACGCTGCGCTGCCAGCCATCGCCGTTCTCGGCGCGCACGGCAAGCCGCGCGTTCAGCCCGTCGGCGAGCGGACCGGAGACGAAGCCCTCGGTCTCGAAGGTGTTGAACCGCGAATAGCCGAACGTCGCCCGGCCGCGAACTGGTCGGTCGGCTTGGCGGCGATGAAGTTGATCGCGCCAGCGGTGGCGTTGTTGCCGAACAGCGTGCCCTGCGGCCCTTTGAGCACCTCGACGCGCTCGAGATCGAACAGGCTGAGCGAGGCCATGATCGGCAAGGGCAGCGGCGCCTGGTCCATGTACAGGCTGACAGACGGATAGGCAGCCAGCGAGGCCTCATAGAAGCCGACGCCGCGCAGCGTGTAGACCGGCGTGGCGTTCGCGGTGACCGTATAGGCCAGCCCGGGCGTGACGTTCGGCAGGTCCGCCACGCTGGTAACGCGCGCCGCCGCAAGATCCCCGCCGCTGAAGGCCGCGACCGCCGCACCGACCTTGCTCAGATTCTGCTCGCGCTTGTTGGCGGTGACGATGATCTCGTCGATCCGCGATCCATCGGGCTGCGCCGCCACCGCCTGCGCCTGCGCCCACGCACCACCCGGCAGCGCCAGCGCCGAACACGCCAGACATGCCGCAAAAAACTTACGTCCTTGCATCGCTTTCCTCCCCAATATGTTCATGGCTCTCTTGAACGGGCCTCGACTCATGATTGCTACACTGCGCAAATAGCTACACTGCGCAAATATGTAAAGGGGGAGAAACGAAGCAGCCAAATACAAATAATCCCCCAAATCTGCCTGGCCGGTTCTTAGCTCGGCTTTGCAGCTTTAGGGTGGCCGGCAAGCGACGAGCATCAAGCAGTTGAGCAGGTTGGCGGGGATTTTCTGCATGTCGCCGTCCTGCCGCGATGTCGCGAAGTTCGACGAGGTCCAGAGTTCGTGTCGCACCGCAGCGAGCGCGTCGCTGAAGGTGGCGTGCGACTTCGGATGCCAGCGGACGTGATCGAGCGGCTGGCTCGAGGCTGATATCTCTTCTCGCGCGAGGCTCAGCATTCGCTTATCGGCCGGAATCGTCGCTGGGCACATGCTGGTAGCTGCCGTGAACCGGGTCGGCCGCGGCCCCATCGGCAATGCGCGCGCCGAGCCGCGAGCGGGCGCCACCACGGGCTCTGAGGTCCCGCTCCAAGATGCATAACCCGATCAGCGAGGATAAAAGGGGGGGATCGGCGCATCCACATTGATCCACACTGACTTAGGCTGTGTATATTCACGCATCGCTTCGAAACCCATTTCGCGCCCATAGCCGGACTCGCCGACCCCGCCGAACGGTGACGCCGGGTGGACGCGTTTGTACGAGTTGATCCAAACCATCCCGGCGTGCAACCGCTTGGCAAAGCGGTGAGCCCGCGCCAGGTCTTGAGTCCAGAGACCCGAGCCTAAGCCGTAGGCTGTGCCATTAGCTATCGCGAGCGCCTCTTCATCGTTTCGGAACGTTGTTACCGAAACAAATGGCCCGAAGACCTCTTCCTGCTGGACCCGATGGCTGGGATCTGCCCGCACGACGGTCGGCTCGATAAAGAACCCGTTCCTCAGATCGTCGCGGTCCGGCGTCTTGCCGCCCAGGAGGATCTCTCCACCCTCTTGGCGTGCCACCTCTACAAACGACAGCACCCGCTCGTGGTGGAGACGAGAGGTCAGAGGGCCCATTTCTGTTTCGGTGTCGAGCGGGTCTCCCAAGCGAATCGACCGCGCCAGGTTGATAAACTTCTCGAGGAATGCGTCGGCAACCTTCTCATGGAGGATCAGGCGGGAGGCCGCGATGCAGGCCTGGCCCTGGTTATGGAAGATGCCAAAGGCTGACCCGCCCACTGCTGCGGGGATCACCGCGTCCTCGAAGACGATGTTTGGACCTTTCCCACCGAGCTCGAGTTGGACCTTCTTGAGGTTGCCGGCAGAGGCGCGGACGATACTTCGTCCGACCGCAGTCGAACCGGTGAAAGAGATCTTGCCGATGTGCGGATGGTCGGCGATCCGCTGGCCAGCAGTGCCACCGTAGCCTGGCACAATGTTCACGACGCCGTCTGGAAAGCCGACGTCCTTGATCAACTCACCAATGCGAAGGGTCGAGAGCGGGGTGATCTCTGAGGGCTTCATCACCACGGTGTTGCCAGCGGCAAGGGCCGGCCCGAGCTTCCAACTCACAAACATGAGTGGGAAGTTCCAAGGTACAATCTGGCCGACGACCCCGATGGGCTCACGCTCGACATAGTTCAGAAAGCCGGCGTCCACAGGGATCACGGCGCCCTCGAGTTTGTCCGCCATGCCCCCGAAGTAGCGGAAGCAGAGGACGGTACGCGGGACGTCCAAGTTCTGGCAGTCGCGGACGGGATGGCCTGTGTTGGTCGCCTCCAGGCGCGCCAGGTAGTCCTTGTCCGCTTCGATAGCGTCTGCCAGTTTCAGCAGCAGCCGCCCCCGTTCGTGAGCCGCAAGCCGAGCCCATCCTGGCGCAGCAGCTTGGGCCGCAGCGACTGCCCTGTCGACGTCTTCCTCACGCGCTTCGGCGATCTTGCAGATTTCTGCACCGTTATAGGGATTGATCACTGCGAGCTCGCCGCCCCCGGCCCCGTCAACCCAGCGCCCGCCGATGAGGAGGCGGGTCTGGATGCCCGCAGGATCGATATCGGCAAGCCTGGCCATTGTTCTATGTCTCGCTGTTTCTTGGAAGAGCCGGATGGGGCAGCGCTATGGCGGCAAGGTGCCTCAGAAGGTGACCGAAACCACGGGAGCTTTGCCTTGCGTTATCAGCTCCGGAATCTTCGGGGAGGCGTTCTCCCACACCAGGAGCATTGCGCGTTTGTCAGCATAGCCCTTGTGCCGAATATCGGCCGGCATGCAGGAAACATCTCCGGCTTTAGCGACAACCTTGGCGCGGGGCTTGCCGGTCTCCTTGTCCTTGATGTCCCAAACGATCTCGTCCGAAAGTGTGATGAACCACTCGCAGCGGTCGTTCCCATGGTCGACGGGTAAGGTAAACTCCTCTGAAGTAGGGCAAAATAGACTGTCGCCGACAACCGAGCAGACCGACGGGTTCCAGGTCACGTCCGAGCGGGCGAGATAGTTGAACAGGTTGTAGGCACTCACTTCGTCTTCAAAACCAGGCTCCGCCTCGATCACAGGTTCATCTGTGGGCACATCGGCAAACATCCGATTTACTGGGAAGCCACTCTCATCTGTGCGCAGCGGCGTGTCGCCGGGTAAGCCAACCATCCTTCGTGCCGCGACACGCGTGCGATTGACCGCCGGATCGTTGTTGCCGTTCTTTGAGCCCCACGGAAGCCCGGTCTCCATAGGGGCCGCGAACGGGTCGAAGCCCTCGTTCGTCCAATCGCTGATCATTGCCTTGAACAGCGGCATCAAAGCCTCGCTTGCAAAGCGCTCCTCGAAGTCCCGTCCGGCATTGCGATAGGCGTCGTTGAAGCGCCCTGCGAAGAGGGTTACGTCCCCGTAATGGTTAATTGTGCCGATCACGTCGTCGAAGTTCACGACGCCATAGAAGAAGCCCCAAGCCACATCTCGCATGAGAGCCCGTAGAAAGATGTCGACGGGCATAGTATGCGTACCGCCCGGCCAGCTGATGCGCGCGAAATAGTCGTCCCGGCGAAAGACAAAACTTCCAGCCTGGAAGGCACGATAGCCAGTTTGATTGTCGATAGGCAAGATTTCGGTTTGGGTCAGCGCGTTTGCCCCCGCGCTTTGCATTGCCTCTGCCATGGCCATGGAGAAATCCTCTTGGAAGCTCTAACAGGGAGAGATGGTTAAACGGTTTGGCAGATCTCAGCCCATTTCTGGACGGTGAGCGGCCCTTCCACGGTCTGAATCACCAGACAGGCGGGACGCTCGGCGTGAAATCGATAGGCAGCACCGCGTGGCAGCAAGCCTTGGTGTCCGCGGCTCAGGATCAGACGCCCCATCTTCCGACCCTCTGGGTCCCCAGCCAGCAAGTGCGCGCCTCGTCTAACAGCCGGTCGGCGTCGGCCTGTGGGTCGCCCGTTCCCTCGTCCAGCGAAAACTTGTCCGGGTCTGCAATCGGCGTGTCCTGCATGGCCGTTCCTTTAGCGGCTAAAATTTCTAGCTTGCACTATATCCGATTTTCTTACCTCTCGCGCCATAAAAAAGGCCCCGCACAAGCGGGGCCTGTAAGGCTGGGCAGGGGAGGGGACTATCCTTCAAGAAGCGCAAGAAGCTGCACTTTTCCAAGATCGGCCTCGGTTTCCTCGCCGCTGTCTTCATACTTGATCCACGCCACGCCATCGCGCGAGGGCCGCTTATTCAGGATCAGACGGGCAGGGCGCTTGTTATGAGAAACCTGCACAATGGCCTTTTTCAGCTTTAGCGGGTCTTCCTCCTTCGGTTCCTTCTCCTCTCCGGCCCCGGCGTCGTCACTAGCGCCGCCGTTGCCCTCGTCGTCGCCCGATTCCTCCTCGGCCTCGCCGCTCAAGCCGGACTCAAGGAACTCCTTGAAGAGCCGCACCGATCCGCGCGTAATCTCCTGATCGGCATCGGCCAGCCAGCGCGCAACGCCCTCGCTATGCTTCTTGTGGAGGCCCACAAGGTCATAGATCAACGTCACGTCCTTGCAACGCCCGCTCTGGAACGCCTTGGCGATCGGCTCCGGCAAATCGAGCAATGCCGCGTGCTGCGTGACAAAGGCCGGGGATTTCCCGATGGCCTTGGCAATCTCGCCCTTCTTTTTCCCGTTGGCCAGCTCGCGGCCGATGTAGTCGGCAATCTCGCGGGCCGTGAGAGCGTCCCGCTGCAAATTCTCAATGACCTGATCGGCCTCGGTATAATCCGGGTCGATGAAGCCCGGAATTGTCACTTTCTCGGCCAACAGGGACGCGCGATAGCGGCGCGCGCCGTGGTTGATGAGATAGCGCCCCTCCACCTTGGGATTGGGCCGAACGGAAATAGGCGTCTTCACGCCGCGCTCCCTGATCGTCTCGGCCATTTCCGCCAGCGAATTTTCGTCAAACTGCTTGCGGGGCTGGTTCGGGTCTTCGTCAATCAGCGCCAGCTCCAATTCGAGCGGAGCGCCAGAACCGCCCTCCGGGGCCGCAGGAGAGGCTAGGAGGCTCGAAAGGTCGCCCAACCCCTCCAACCCTAGCCCCGCGTTCTGCGCGGGCTTCTGCGCGGCTTTGGTGGACGATTTGCCCGGCTTCTTGTCCTCGGTGTTGTCGGCCATCGTCAAATCTCCATCTTTTCCTGAATGTGGCGGGCCATCGCTCGCATTTCCTGCGCCGCTTTCCGCGCCGAAGTCCGTTTGATCGACCAAACCGGCACGCCCGACGCCAGCGCGTCCGCAACGCTGCTCCGGTTCCCGATCGGCGTCGGAATGACCAACTGGGGATAAGCACGGGTCAGTTCGTCAAGGTGCTGCCCGTGACGGGGATTCCGGCCATCAACCTTGCTCGGTATCATGCCAAGGAATTTCAGCGCCGGGTTCGCGCGCCGGATATTGGCGATCGTCGTCACCATCTTCTCAATGCCCTGCAAGCTGTAGGCTTCAAGCTCGATGGGCGAGGCGGCGAAGTCGGCCGATAGCAACGCCGCTGCCATTCGGACCCCAAGGGAAGGGGGGGTATCTATCAGGCACACGTCAAAGCCTTCCGCCTCGATCACGGCCAGACTGCGCTTGAACGCGCCAGCAGCCGCACCGAGATCTAGTTTCTCAAGATCGGCCAACCGCGCGTCGGCGGAAAAGACAGCGATCCCCCCGGCGTTAGCCAGGTCGAATTGTGACACGGCATCGAAAAGGCCGCTCGCCAAGGCTCCGCTATCATATTCGCCAAGGGTGAAGCTGGCATTTCCTTGGGTGTCCAAGTCAATAACTGCGACCTTCAA